>JBGTMR010000264.1:0-11234 GCA_041743485.1 Pyrinomonadaceae bacterium | reverse complement strand
TCATCAACTGCGATTCGGTTCAGGTTTATCGTGACATAGAGATTGCGACCGCGAAGGTCTCACACGCCGAACGCCGAATTGTGCCGCACCACTTATTAGATTTCGTGCCGCCCGATGTGCCATATACGGCGGGAACTTGGGCGCGTGACGCGGCTTCGGTCATCGCCGACATCACTGCCCGCGCACACCTTCCCATCATCGTCGGCGGCACGGGTTTTTACCTTCGCGCACTGCGTGCGCCGTTGTGTGAAGCCGCCGCGACCGACCTTGATTTGCGCGAACGCTTAACCCGTTTGCGCGCCCGTCACGGTGCGGAACATTTGCACCGCATACTCGCGCGCGTTGACCCGACGAGTGCCGCCCGCCTTCACCCGCGCGATTGGTCACGCACGACACGCGCCCTCGAAGTCTATTTTCAATCCAAGCAAACGCTTTCCGACGCTTGGACGCGCACCGCACAAAGCGAAAACGCCCCGCTCATTTCCGCCCCGCTTCACATCATCGCCCTGCGACCGGAGCGCGAAGCACTTTACGCGCGCATCAACGCGCGCACTCTCGACCACTTCAAACAGGGCTTGGTCGAAGAAGTCCGCTTGTTGATTGCGCGCGGCATCAACCCGCACTCGAACGCACTCGGCGCGCACGGTTATCGCCGCGTCGTCGAATACTTGAACGATTCGCGCACACTCGACAGTGCCGTCGAACAGACGCGGCTCGACGTGCGCCATTACGCGAAACGTCAGATGACTTGGTTTCGCCGTGAACCGGATGTGGAATGGTTCGACGGCTTCGGTGATGATGAAACGACGCAAAGCCTCGTCATCAATCGTGTCGCGGAAATCTTGCGTGCCGCTTAACTTAAACGCACTTACTTCACACGCTTTCGGCGACTTTTCCTTGTATGTCCGCAAGCGTGTGGTGTAATCTCCACGCCGCGCCTGCATTGTCTTGTAGGCATAATCTCGCAATTTAATTTATGCACCGTTTCCTGTGCCGTTTCGATTGTCGGAGGCTCGTGTGGACACCAAACCCGCTCCCCAAAATATCCAAGACGCATTCTTAAACACCTTGCGCCGCGAACGCGACGCCGTGACGATTTATCTTGTCAACGGAGCCAAACTCGTCGGGCGCATCAAAAGCTTTGACAAGTTTTCCGTGCTGCTCGATTCCAACACGCAAGAGCAGTTGATTTTCAAACACGCGATTTCAACCATCATTCACACGCGCGTCAAGACCGGAGAATTCAAAGCACCAAACGCCGAACCTCAATCAGCAAACCAGCCGCCCGCATCTTCAGCCGACCACGATTCATCTTCGACGAGAACATAAAAAAACCTTTTACGCCCGCTTCTTTCGTGTCAAGCCTCACCTCAAGTTTCACCGACCAAAGCCGCACCGCGCACCGCGCAAATTCGTGAGCGCGAGTGTCGGCATCGGTTTAGCGGGCAGCCATCGCACCGGCAAATCCACGCTGGCGCGCATCGTCGCCAAACGCTCCGGCATCCCGTTTATCAAAACTACGACTACCGAAGTTTTTTCGCGGCTCGGCTTAGACCCCGCCGCCAAAATGGATTTTGCGACGCGCCTTGACGTTCAACGCCGCATCCTGCGCGCCTATCAGGAAGCGTGGCAAGGCACACATCTCGCACGCCAACCGTTCATCACCGACCGCACGCCCGTTGACTTGCTGGCTTACACGTTCGCGGACATTCGGGGCGAAACACAAGTCAACGATGCCGAACTTGAGCTTTACGTCGCAGAGTGCTTTGAGGTCACGAACCGCTTTTTCGAGTCGCTCGTTTTAGTTCAACCCGGCATCCCGCTCATCTACGCGGCGGGCAAAGCGGCTCTCAATAAAGCCTATATCGAACACATCAACACGCTTATCGTAGGCTTTTGCCACGACACACGCCTTCGCGTTTCCGTGCATATTCTGCCGCGCGAAATGACGGATTTGGAAACGCGCATCGAAGCGATAATGTCGAATCGCATAACGATATGAAAATTCAATCATGGACGGACAAGTAAAACGGAGGTAAGCAGAGGCATAACGGAGGTCAACGGAGAAGACTTCTTTGTCGTTACTCCGTTGACCTCCGTTATGCCTCCGTTCACCTCCGTTTTACTTTCCTGTCAGTCGTTAAAATCCCTTTACCGTTGCGCAACCGATTCACACATACGCCCGCGCGCTTTTACCCTATTCGTTCATGTTATGCTTCCGCCCAACAATCAGCGCGAAATCTTCACCGTCAACCGACTTTCATGTTCGATAAAATCATCGGCAACGAAGCGACCAAGACCCGCTTGCTTCGCATGATAAATTCAAACCGCATTCCCGGCGCACTGCTTTTCGCCGGAACACAGGGCGTCGGCAAACGCTTGTTCGCCGTCGAACTCGCCAAAACTTTCAACTGTCTGAATCCGGTTACGACGAATGTTGAGACTAGCGAAGCGTGCGATGTGTGCAGCGCGTGCCGCCGCATTGCGACGCTTGCCGATGCGCGCGAACGCATCGCCGCCAATGATGCGGCGATTGTCTGGAGCGACCATAAAGATGTCGGCTTGATCGTGTCTGACGGCAGGTTTATCAAAATCGAACAGGCACGCGCGATTGAACGCGAAGCCAACTTTCGACCTGCCGAAGGTCATCGCCGCGTCTTTATTATTGACGACGCTGACCGCTTGAATGAATCCGCCGCTAACGCGCTGCTTAAAATCCTCGAAGAGATGCCCGCGACAACCTATCTCATACTCGTCTCGTCGCGCCCCGATGCCTTGCTTCCGACGATTCGTTCACGTTGTCAAACCTTACGTTTCGCCCCGCTCGCCGCCGACGAAATCGAATCACATCTTATCCACACCAAACAGCGCGCCGGAGATGAAGCACGCCTCGCCGCCCGCCTCGCGCGCGGCAATCTTGCCCTCGCCCTCAATTTCAATCTCGATGCTTATCAATCTCAACGCGAACAAATCTTAATCGTCCTTGATGCTCTGGCGTCGAAGCGTGACCGCGCCCGTGTGCTTCGCATCGCGGAGGAAATCAGCGACCCGAAGCGCAAAGACGATTTTGAAATCACACTCGACACCTTCGAGATTACGGTGCGCGACGTGTGGCATCTCGCCCTCCATGCACAGAACACCGTACACGAAAATACTACCGATACCGCGCCCGTCATCATCAACGAAGACATCGCCGCGCGTCTCGCCGCTCTCGCCGCACGACTCGCGCCGCGCACGCTCGCTCTATTTCTGACACGCATTGACCGCGTGCGCCGCGAACTGCAAATCAACATCAATCGCCGTCTTGCCGCCGACGCCCTGCTTCTCGGTATCCTTGCTGAAACATAAAACTCACACAGCACTTATTATGAGCCACAAGATTTTAATCGTTGATGACGACCCGGAATTTCACCAACTCGTGCATACCGTTCTTGTGCGCGACGGCTTCGACGTGGTTGATGCGTTCGATGCCTTCGCCGGATTGCAGTGTCTCGCTGAAACCCCTGTTGACCTCGCGTTGCTCGATGTGATGATGCCCGGTATGGACGGACTTGAAATGCTCGCCCGTTTGCGCGTCACGCATCCGCACCTGCCCGTGATTATGATGACCGCGATGACGACGCCGGAAACAGTCGTCAAAGCCTTGCGCGAACAGGCGTGCGACTTCCTCGCCAAGCCGTTCGACATCCCCGACCTGACGGCTGCCGTGCGCGCCGCGCTCCAACTTCAACCCCACGAGATTGCGATTCAAGTTCTTTCGGCGAGTCCCGAATGGATTGAACTGCGCGTGCCGTGCGCTCCCTCGGCAATCGAACCGATGGAGCGCATCATGACGAAACTCAAAACCGATTTACCGACCGACGTGCGCGAAAGCATCGCTTATGCCTTCCGCGAAATGCTTCGTAACGCCATCGAACACGGCGGCAAAAACAATCCCGAAAAGTTCGTCGAAGTCGGATACTTACGCACCCCGCGCCTCTGTCTCTACCGCATACGCGACCCCGGCGAAGGCTTCTCACCCGACACCCTCGACCACGCCGCGATTTCAAATCCCGACGACGACCCGATGCAACACGAACGCATACGCGAAGAGCGCGGCATACGTCCCGGCGGCTTCGGCATCCTCATCGCCCGCAACATGATTGACGAAATGATCTACAACGAACGCCACAACGAAGTCGTGTTGATTAAATATCTGAACGGGTGAGCCGGAAAGATTTCTCACGCAATCCAAGTGCGTGAGAATGACGACAGGTGACGCGCTTTTACTGCGTCTGTCTTCGCGCATAAACAACGCCCATGATTGTTCGGCGTTGATTTTCCATTCGGTACGTTGATTGCCAAGTGCGAAGCGAAGTAATAAAGCAGTTTCAATCTTCGTCAAGTATCAACACGGAAAAATCAACATGTTCAAAAAAATCACCGCACTGTGTTTAGTGTTCTTTAACTTCGCGTCTTTCGTCCCCGCGCAGTCGCTTCAATCCACCGACCAATCGTCACAAGTGACGGCAACACTTCGTGCCGTCCCTGTCGGCGGCAGCTTAGTCATCGAAACCAAAGACGGCAAAAGCACGAAAGCGAAATTTCAAGCCATCACCGATTCGACGCTCACCGTCTCGCGCAAAGGCAGGACGATTGAATTTAATTTAACCGATGTGCGGCGAGTCTTTCGCGTCACGGGCAGGTCACGCACCAAGACAACCCTCATCGGCGGCGCGGTCGGGGCGGCGATTCCCATCGGCTTGGTCGCCATCGCGGGGGCGGCTGACGACACGGGCGGAAGCGACGGCGAACTTGCGGCGATTGTTCTCGGTGCGGGCGCGCTTGGAGCGGCAATCGGTGCGGGCGTCGGTGCGCTTGTCGGGCGCGGGCGCAAGCGCGTGTTGATTTATGAAGCACCTTAAAAGCAAAAGCCTTATAAACAATAGGGCTTTCTCAAATTTGAAATCTTAAATTTGAAATTTCAAATTAAGAGAAGAAAAACCCCAAAGAAAAACGAAAAGTGAGAAAGTCCTAAACAAGTAACTACTCAGCCGTCTGAAGACGGCTGAGTAGTTACAAAAACAGAAGGAAGGCGACTTATAAATCGCCTTCCTTCTTTTTGCTATCCGTGTGTTGAACGGCTTATGTGATTTGCACAAGTTGGGGTTCGTCGTGTTTGGCATAAGCACCTTCGGCGACGAGTTTTTCGGCTTCGCGCACGAAGGCTTCGACAATATCCGCGCCCGCGACTTTACGCATCGGGACGCCGTTTTTGTAAATCATGCCGACGCCGCGCCCGAACGTGACGCCCAAATCCGAGTCGTGCGCTTCGCCGGGTCCATTGACCGCGCAACCCATTATGGAGAGGTGAAGCGGTTCTTTTATGTGCGCGAGACGGCGTTCGATTTCGGTCACGATTTCGACGAAGTTATCAATATCCAGACGCCCGCACGTCGGACACGCGACGACCGTCACGCCGCGCTCTCGAAGTTCGAGCGACTTCAAAATTTCCCACCCGACGCGCACTTCCTCATGCGGTTCGGCGGCGAGTGAAACGCGAATCGTGTCGCCGATGCCGTCGTGTAAAAGCACGCCCAGACCTATCGCGGATTTAATCGAACCCGCGAACGCCGAACCCGCTTCCGTCACACCTAAGTGCAAAGGATAATCAACGCGCTCCGCTAAAAGCCTGTACGCGGCGACGGTGCGGCGCACGTCCGAAGCTTTGAGCGAAACTATCGTGTCGTGAAAATCCAAATCTTCGAGAATCTGTATGTGGCGCAAGGCGGATTCAACCATCGCTTCCGGCGTCGCCGTGCCGTACTTGGCGAGTAGATCTTTCTCCAGCGAACCGCCGTTGACGCCGATGCGAATCGGGACCTTTTGCGATGCGGCGGCGCGGACGACTTCGCGCACGCGCTCATGCGCCCCTATGTTGCCGGGATTGAGCCGCAGTTTATCCACGCCCGCATCAAGAGCCATCAGCGCGAAGCGATAATGAAAGTGAATGTCCGCGACGAGCGGCACATCCGGCACGCGACGACGAATCTCTTTGAGGGCAATTGCGGCTTCGCGGTCAGGCACGGCGACGCGCACAATCTCGCATCCGGCGCGCATCATTTCCTCAATCTGTTTTACAGTGCCTTCAACATCCGTCGTATCGGTCTTCGTCATAGACTGCACGGCGACGGGCGCACCGCCGCCGATTTGCACATCTTTGACGAAGACCGCGCGGGTTTTCCGCATCTCTAATTCCACAAATTCACCTTCTCCGTTTTAAGCAAAAAGCTTGAGTATGTCGTTGCCGAACGTAAAGACCATCAAGAGCAACAACAGCACGAAACCGACTTGTTGGATGCGTTCACGAACGACGGTTGATAATCCTATGCCGACCACGCCGAGCAGCCATTCGACGCCGAGTATCACAATCGCCCCGCCGTCTAAAATCGGAATCGGAAGCAGGTTTAAGATGCCGAGATTCAAACTGATAAAGCCAAGCATCGTGAAGATGCCGACCCATCCGAGTTCGCGCGCCGCTTGCGACGTTACCTTAACGATGCCTATGGGACCCGAAAACGTATCACGCGCCGAACGCTTGCCGCTGAAAACTTGACCGAGAGCGTTGCCCGTGACGCGCAACATTTCGAGATTGCGATTGATGCCGTAAGCCGCCGCCGCGAACAAGCCGACGGGTTGCGGCGGAATGTTTAAGACGGGACCGATGCCGAGTTTCAATGTGCCGTCGGCGATGGGGCGCGCGGTGGCGGTCAACTCTTGTCGCGCTCCGTCACGTTCAATCGTGAGACTTATCGGCTCACCGTTCGAGCGTTCGATAAACTCCGTGACTTGAAACGGATCGGAAATCGGCTCACCATTGATTGCGATGAGGTGGTCGTTCAACTTTATTCCGGCTTCGGCTGCCGCCGACCCGTCAGTCACGCTGCCTATCACAACCGGATAAGGACCGAAATCAAGCGCGAAGTCGAGAACGCCGAGTGCTTCCTTGCTTTCCATCCTCTTTAACGGTGTCACCGTCAAATCAATCGCTTGTCCGTCGCGCTCAACCGTCACCGGCAAAGGTTGTTCGGGGGAAATAAGCGCGTCATTGCGTATGCGTTCCCATGAAGGATTTTCCGCGCCGTTGAACTTCGTGATGCGGTCGCCGACTTGCAAACCCGCACGCGCCGCCGCGCCGTCCGCCCTGATGCCTTTGACGACGGGGGCGGGAGTCGGCGGCACGCCGTATATCATCGCCGCTCCGAACACCACAGCGAACGCCGTCACCAAATTAAATATGGGACCGGCGACGATAACGAGAAACTTTTGCCAGCGCGGACGCAAATCGAAACGCTCGCTTGCCGGAATATCGCTCGCGCCTTCGCCTTCAATCGCGGCGTTTGTTTCGTCGCCGCCGAGTTTGACGTAAGCACCAAGCGGAATCAGACTCAAACGATAATCCGTGTGTCCGCGTTTGAAACCGAAGACGCGCGGACCTATTCCGATAAAGGAAAAGATTTCCACGCGAATCTTCAACATGCGGGCGACGATAAAGTGTCCGAACTCGTGAATCGTCATCGCCGCGCCAAGCACGATGATGGGAGCGAGAATAGCCAGTATTGATATGTTCATAAAAGATATTGTCCGTCGTTCAGAGTCGCCGCTTTATTTGAAAAACGTGGCGGTAAAAAAGTTAGATGCAGTTTAAGCGGCGGTTCGCGGCGCGGTCAAACAAAAGGTCTTGCGCGCGATTTTGTGTTTTCAGTCTTTCGCCTCATACAGCCGCAACCTTTGTCAGATGCGCGATTACGGTTTGCGCGTTTGCGCGTGCGAGGCGGTCAATGCGTAAAATCGTATCCAGCGTGTCCGCCGCTTCCGCAGGAGTTTCGTGCATCACCTCTTCAATCACGGCGGGGATGTCCGTCAAACAGATGCGCTCATCGAGAAACGCCCGAACCGCTTCTTCGTTCGCCGCGTTCATCGCCGCCGGAACTGTTCCGCCCGCCGCGAGTGCTTCGTAAGCGAGACGCAGACACGGGAAACGCTTTAAGTCGGGTGCTTCAAAATGCAGTCCGGCGAGGCGCGTCAAATCAAGCGGTTTGAGCGTGCCTTCGCATCTCTCCGGGTAAGTCAACGCATACTGAATCGCGTGGCGCATATCGGTCACGCCCATCTGTGCGATAACCGAATTGTCAATCATTTCAACCATCGAATGCACGATTGATTCGGGATGCACCACAACCTCAATGTCTTCGCCCGCCGTCCCGAACAACCAGTGGGCTTCGATGACTTCCAGCCCTTTGTTCATCAGCGTCGCGGAGTCAACCGTAATCTTCGCGCCCATCTGCCACGTCGGATGCCGCATCGCGTCGGCAACCGTCGCCCGCTCCATCTCACCGCGTGTCGCTTTGCGGAAAGGTCCGCCCGAAGCCGTCAAAATCAATCGCCTGACTTCACCCGCACGCTCGCCGCGCAAACATTGATGCACGGCGTTGTGTTCGGAATCTACCGGCAAAACTTCCGCACCCGATTCACGCGCCGTCCGCATCACGAGTTCGCCCGCCATCACAAGCGGTTCTTTGTTGGCGAGTGCGACGCGCTTTCCGGCTTCAAGGGCGCGAAGCGTCGGAACTAATCCAACCGCCCCGACCGTCGCCGTCACGATTGTTTCCGCTTTCGCGTATGTGGCGACTTCAATCAAACCGCTCTCGCCCGTGCGAATCATCGGAAGTTCGACATCACGCGCACGCAAAAACCCCACGACTTCAAGCGCGCACTCATCGTTTTCAACCGCGATTAACTCCGGTCGAAACTGCGCGACCTGCTCCGCGAGTCTCTCCGCGTTGCGCCCCGCCGCCAACGCGACGATGCGAAACCGTTCGCCCATCGTCTCGATGACGCGCAACGTATTACATCCGATTGAGCCGGTCGAACCGAGTATGGCAATGCCTTTAGTCACAGTGGTCAGTGGTCAGTGGTCAGTGGTCAGTGGTCAGTGGTCAGTGGAGCATGGGGTTTATGATTGAGATGTCAAGCGCAAACTTGAAAGTCAATGAGCGCGGTCTTTGTTCTTTTGTTCTTACTGACCACTGACCACTGACCACTGACAACTTTTTCAGAAGTACATTCGCGCGAAATAGTAGATGAGCGGCGCGTTGAACAGCAAACTGTCGAGACGGTCGAGCAAGCCGCCGTGACCGGGCAAGATGTTCGCCGCGTCCTTCGCTCCCGCCCCGCGCTTTAAGGCACTCTCGCTTAAATCTCCGATGACGCCAAGCACATTCATCGTCATGGCAAGCGGCACGGCAACGGTCAAAGGCAAATCACGAAAGAACGTGAAGTGCGCGATAAAGGCGGCGATGATGCTTGCCGCGAAGCCGCCCGCCGCGCCTTCCCAAGTTTTGCCGGGACTGATGTTCGGCGCAAGTTTGCGTTTGCCGAACGCGCGCCCCGTGTAGTAAGCCGCCGTATCCGAACCCATCAGCACGAGAAAAAAGAACGTCAGAATCTGCGCCGCCCGCCCGTCATCAAACTCCACGCGCACACCTAAAATGAAGCCGCCGAGCAAGGCGACGTATAGCACACCAAGCACCGTCGCCGCCGTCGAGCCAAGCAGCGACTCGAAATTTTTTCCTGTCAAACTCCCTTTCGCCAACGCGGTAATAATCAATGCGGCGACGACGGCGGGCAGCATGAAAAACATTTCATCGCCGAGATAAAACACCGTCAGGATGCCGACCGCGAACACCATTCCCAAACGCACATCGGGCTTCAATCCGGGACGCGCGGCGAGCAGGTAAAATTCGTAAAGTCCGAGTACGATTGCCGTGACCGCGACCGCGACAAACACTAATTCGAGTTGCGGAAACCAGATTGATGCGATGAGAACAGGGAGAACGACAATCGCGGTCAGAAGACGTTTCATAAGTCAGGGGTCAGTGGGTTTAGGATTTGAGTTTCAGTGTATTGGGGGCATCGGTTAAGTACGACGACTTCGGGCGAATCCATATTTGAAAGTTCAAATCTGAAATTGGAAATTTAATTTGAACTGAAGATGAACGATGATTGACCGCGAAGCATGAAAGCAAATCGCTTCGGGCTAAACGTGCGCCATCTCCGGCTGTTCTCTAATCTCCGCCTCCTGTCCTCCGCTTTCGACTGCGCCGAAGCGACGTTCGCGCCGCCCGTAATCAACGACGGCTTCCAACATATCGGCGCGGCGAAAATCGGGAAACAAAGTTTTCGTCACATACAATTCGCTATACGCGACTTGCCACAGCAGGAAATTCGAGATTCGCATTTCGCCCGATGTTCGTATCAACAAATCGAGTTCCGGCAAATCGTGCGTATAAAGCGCGGCGGCGATGTCGTCCTCCGTCACTTCTTCCGGGTTCAAACCCTTTGCTTGACGCCGCGCGACTGCCCTGCGACACGCATCAACAATTTCCGCCCGCCCGCCATAATTAAGCGCGATGCTCAAGGTCATACCCGTGTTCCCGCGTGTGCGCTCCGATGCGTTTTCGATTTCACGCCGCACACTGTCGGGCAAAGCTTCGAGTCGCCCGATTGCCTGAAAGCGAATATTTTGAGAATCAATCTCATCGAGTTCCTGCCGCAAATATCGCTTCAACATACGCATTAACGCATCAACTTCAAGACGCGGACGCTTCCAATTCTCCGTCGAAAACGCATAGAGCGTCAGCGCGCCCAAACCCAAGCGCGCCCCCGTATCCACCGCCGCGCGCACGGCTTCGACGCCCGCGCGGTGTCCGGCGATGCGGATTTGCCCGCGCCGTGCCGCCCAACGCCCGTTGCCGTCCATGATTATCGCAACGTGACCGGGAAGCCTGTCCCACACGACGTTTGCCAGCAACGCCGCGTCGCGCGAATCCGGTTCGATTACCTGTGTAAAGTTTGTCAGCACATCGTTGCCGTAGGTTTTCGTTCGATTATTCGATTCGTTATGACTCGACCCGTTAGTGAGGTGTTTGAGTTGTGCAATCATGCGGCTTACTTTATGACGCAAAGCAGTTTGCGTCAAGTTGAAAACGCGGTTCGAGTGTAAGTTATTTTACCGCCGAATCCTGATGTCGGGACACTTTTCCGTCCCGTCAGGACGATTGAGAATAGCCCAGCGATTTATCGCTGGGTAAGAGGTTAATCTTCGCAAGTCCCGTAGGGACGGCTGAACTCAGGGCGGAACTTCAGCCGTCCCTACGGGACTGGAATCTGCTTACCGGGTCGTCCCAGCGATA
>JBGTMR010000263.1:0-18319 GCA_041743485.1 Pyrinomonadaceae bacterium | reverse complement strand
CTCAGTAAATCAACGATTTTTCGCGGGCTTTAGGAATTAAATGCAAGTTAGCCCCAAAGCTAAAGTTGATTAAATTGAGCCGCTCTTGAAGAATCAACAACTTACGAGAATCGCGGCTTAAAAAACTGTCCGAACCATTGTTACTTGAATACGACCAATTTATAATGGAAATGAAAGTAGTTCTCCGACTGTCTGAAGACGATGGGTTGAAATTCCAAGAATCAGCTTGTTATTGCGCGACTGAATAATCTCAGGACAATCTCAAACCCGTCAAAATCAGGCTGTCGGAGTAACAGTGTTTCAAGGCTGACTTGTTAGTTCGACGTTCTTAAGCACATGAGCCAAAATCACTAACAGTGACTTATGAGTACGATCAATGTTCATCATTCCGCCCTTTATATTCTGTTTTGCTGCCACTGTATCAAAGGCTTCGATCAAGTCCTTTTCGAGTAATGCCCCTAAGCGATATTCGATATACTTGACCAATTCAGCTTTAGACAAAGACAGCTCATTTGCCAAGGCTACAATCAGTGGCTCACTATCGGTTTGTTGAATTTGTATCTCTTCAGGTTGATCCATATAAAAACGATTTTATCATGCATCACTAAAAATCCCTTTATCCGGTTGAGTTGGTTTCGTTGCGGACGAAATCAATATTACTTACTTGTAATATTGCAAGTAAGTAATATTACAAGTAAGTAATATTACACCTCTGACATTCTTGTTAAAATCAACTCAAAGCCTATAGGCATATCTTCGTTGCCAATTCAATCGCAATATGTTATTTAAGTCGTTCAGAAGATTTCTATGGTGAAAGTTAATCCAGCAATGAATGGTATATTGCAACAATTTGGGCTGCTTGATATTCCCTTTTCAATCTCGCCTGATCCCAGATTTTTGTATTTGTCGCCGCAACATCACCTTGCGCTTTCCAGAATTCGTTACGTCATCGAAAACCGTCAGGGTCTAGCCGTTCTATATGGAGATGTAGGTCACGGAAAGTCAACACTGATTCGGCGCATTTACGATATTTACAAAGCGGATGAAGATTTTGAAACAATTCTTGTTACCAATCCCGATCTGCCTTCTGAGATGCAGCTTCTCAAAAGGATTACCGACTCTTTCGGCTTGGAACGGAAGCGATCCAAGTTGGATCAGATGGAGGAACTTGAGGCTTATCTCACGGCGCAATACGCAGCCGGAAAGAACGTACTGATGCTTATTGATGAAGCGCAAATGATGGTCGGCGGCATGTTCGAGCTCGTCAGCCAGATTACGAACTTTGAATCGCATTCCGCGAAGTTAATTCAGATTGTCCTTAGCGGTCAGAACAATCTACGCAATAAGCTGAAACTTAAAAAACCGCTGCTCTCAAGAGCCGCCGCACTCGCCACCATTGACCCGTTCACCATTACCGAAACGCAAGACATGATCGAGTTTCGCTTGAACGTCGCGGGACGTAAGAAACCGCTATTTGAGCCGGATGCGGTCAACGAGATTTACGTGATGACCAAAGGTGTTCCCAGAGATATTGTCAAAGTTTGTATGGACTCGCTGACCATTGCATCCATTAATAACCTTCCAATGATTCCAAAGGAGGCTGTCCAACGTGCCAGAACAGAATAAAAAACTGGCTGGATTTGAAGCCCTCTATGAAGTGGACAGAGCCAAGCGTCAGCAACAAGTCGAGGCTGACGAAGCGGAAACCTCCATAACTTCCGAAGTCACCGAGCGCGACAATCAGCCGCCTCAAGAATCTATTTCCGTCGGAAACAATGTAAGTAAGTCAGTAAGTAATAAAGTAAGTAATAAAGTAAGTAATATTACTTCCCAAGCATCGACCGATGTTTTCGAGCCGACGACATTCAAGGCTGATCGAAGAAAAGTAAGGGAACTCAAGCGACTTGCCCTTGAACTTAAGCCGCCGAGGAAACTTCAGGAATTGTTTGACGAAGCACTTGCGGATGTTCTAACCAAATATGGACGAAACACAGAGTGACAGACGAACAGAACATCGTCGTTGAAAACGAGATTCTCCGAAGAGGGTTCACAAGTATCCCGAACTACATCTTCGGGTTGCCGATTAGCTCGAACGCCAAGTTGATATACATGGCGTTGCTCAGTTATGCATGGACGAATCACTCATGTTATCCCGGATTGGCAAAACTTTGCAGTGATGTTTCTCTCAGCGATAAACCGGTCACTAAAGCGATTGAAGAATTGGCATCTTCACGGTTGTTGGAGGTAAAGCGGCGCGGGCAGGGCAGGACTAACATTTACATTATCAAGGATTTTGATTTACTAGAGCGTGAAACCAAGACCTCCGAATCAAGAAACGGAACAACTCCGATACTAGAACGGGAGATTCTCCGATTCTAGTATCGGAGAATCTCCGATGGAATAAAGACACAGAAGAAAAAGACACAGAAGAAAAAAACACACACACAAACGCGCGCGCGCGACGTGCGGATGGTGTGTGTGTGAATTCCAAATTTACTCTCGAAGAATGCCAGCGGTATGCCGCTCATCTCCAAAAGACAGGGCAGGGAATTAATAATCCGGGCGGCTATGCCACGATTATGTATCGCACCGGCGAAGCCGACACGCTAATCGAAAGGTTCATGAACCCGCCTACTGCACCGGCGGTGGTAAATGCTTCCCGTTGCCCGGACTGCAAAGGTTCGGGCTGGTGGTATCCGAAAGGTGAAGGAAACGGAGTGGCTAAGTGCAAACACGAGCAGTTGAGAATCTAGCGGCTGCAAGCTGATAAGCGATACGGCGCGCACTCGATGGTGATCGTTCGCTGAAGCATCACAAAGCGACGCGGCAGCGACCACTACAATTCTACTTCGGGTTGACGATACAAACACTGTTCAGGAAAACGCAATGCTAAAACCGAATCAAACCATTGCCGTACTCGCGTTGCTGCTCGCCACCGCCGCCGGTTGCGGAGAGGCACGACAGATGCCCGTCGCCACCACACCGACTCCGGCGGCGACCGCCCCAGCTTCGACCGCGACCGCAACGCCGCGCGAGTCGGGCGTCCACCGCTTCAGGATCGGCGCGAAGGTGACGGCTTTGCTTGGGTGATGCAGCCTTGACTCTGGGTTATATATGGTTAATTGTTCCTGACCCTATCAAAATCCATCGCCTTAGGAGTTACTCAAGATGAGCTTTGTACCAAACCTCGCACCGTTAATTTCCGCATCACGGATGTCGGCGTTAGCGGCGATAATACTTTTGTGTTCGGCTTTAGTGTCCGTCGCGCAGACTCAAAGCAGCGTCGGTGAATTGCAGGTCGGCAAAACGATTGAGCGTGAGATAACGACCGACGATGTTCACAGTTTTGAAGTCGGCTTGGAGGAGAATCAGTTGCTCGAAATGGTTGTCGGGCAGCGCGGGATAGATGTCGTCGTCAAAGTCTTCGCCCCCGACGGTAAAATGTTGGGAGCGTTCGATACGCCTAACGGCACGCAGGGTCCCGAAGCCGTATCCATTGTCGCCGCCGCCAACGGCAAGCATCGCATCGAACTCGTTCCGTTCGGGCGACAGGACGGCGGGGCGACGGCGGGTCGCTATGAAGCCCGCATCGTCGCCTTGCGCGAAGCGACGAAGGATGAAATAGAGGCGAGTAAATCGCTCGCGTCTTTACAACCGAAGGCACTCGAACTGCTTGACGCGGTGGTAGCGCAGACGCAAACACTCAGACTCGGAACGAACCGCTCGATGCTTTTGGCGCAAGCCGCAGATTTAATGTGGGAGCATGACGAAAGACGCGCCCGCGCCCTGTTTGCCGAAGCGATGAAGACCTTGCAAGACGAATCGAAAGCCGCCGCCGCCGACACCGCCCACGCGCTCAACGAAAACGCGATGATGATGAACGGTGGCGGCGATTCTCTCGCCACGTTTCGGCAGCAAACATTACAGTTGGCGGCGCGGCACGACGTGCAGTTAGCACTCGACCTTGCGCGTGATTACGGTGACGCGGCAGACAGTGAATCGGGTGAACGTGGGCGCGAAGATAGTGATGGCGCACGGATGAAAATGTCGCTGGCGTTTAGCGCGGTTGCCGGTAATCCCGCGAAGGCATTCGAGATTGCCGAAAAAAGTTTGAGCGACGGCGCGACTCCGCAACACCTCTCACTGCTGTCGCGCTTCAAACCGAAAGACAGTGAAATCGCCGCCAAGCTTGCCGCCGCCGTCGCCAAAAAAGTTCTCGGTGCCGATTTCAATACCGACCAGCAAGCCAGAGAAATGGCGATGAGCATTTTGCGGTTCGCATCCGATGAGAAGGGCAACGTCACCGGAGCGATGAATCGAATGATGGGAGACATTCCGTCAAATTCAATCTCGACCACATCGCAGAAAATTCCGAACCACTTTAGCGAACAATCATTGCAAGGCTTGGCGGAAGCACTGGTCGCCACCGCGCTCAACGCCCGTACAGGCAAAAGCTTAATGTTCGAGATGCAGCCGCTCATGCCGCTCATCGAAAAGTACGCTCCGGCGCGCGCCCCTGTGTTGAAACGACAAGCCGCCGAAGTCACGCGCAAGTTGACCGAGTTTGAACAAATGTTGAATCCCACGCCTTCGCAACACAACGAGTTGGGTCAATTAGCGCAAAGCGGTACAACGGATGAAATTCTTACTGCCGCTCCCAAAGCCGCCCCGGAGATGCAGACGTTTCTTTACGGGCAAGCCGCGCAACGCTTGATACAGCAGGGTGATTTGGACGGTGCGCGAGGCATCATCAAAAACATCTCCGATGCCGGAACGCGCAGTAGGTTGATGATGGAGATTGACCGCCAAACTATCGAGCAGGCTTTGAAGGACGGCAAAGCGGAACAGGTGCGGCGACTTCTGCCGTCGCTCCGCACCGACGATGAACGCGCGAATATACTTTCGCGCCTTGCGATAAAGCTGGCAGGGGAAGGGAAGAAAGAACAGGCGAAACAAATCTTAGCCGAAGCCCGCGACCTTATCGGCGGACACGCGGCGAACACCGCGCGCCTCAACACGCAACTGTGGATCGCCCGCTCATACCTTGAGATTGAGCCGTCGAAAAGTTACGACATGGTGGAGACGACGATTGACCGCTTCAACGAACTGACGGCGGCGGCGGCAACGCTTGACGGGTTTCTTCATCAAGGAAAATCCTTCAAAGACGGCGAAGTTGTGTTGGGACAGGGCGGGGTCGCAAGCAGTCTGTTTCAGCCTTATACGACGTTGTTAAATTCGCTTGCCCGCTTCAACTTTGAACGTGCGCGCGCCGTCGTCGAGCGCATCCAACGTCCCGAAATACGTGTCGTGGGGTACATGCTTTTGGCGCAAGGCGTACTGCGTCCGCAGGGCGAAACGCCGTCGGACGATTACGGTTACTGATAAATTTAACTTTCGTCCGCGTGATGTTCGTGATAAGCGATGACGGCTTCGATAGCCGATTCGTGCATCCGCTCCGGGCGCGCGTACAACCAATGACGGGCGAAGGTTTCTTCGGTTGCGTCCGGTTGTTGAAAGAAGGTTTCGCGCTCTTTGTCCTTCAACCATTGTTCCGCCCAATCGCGCATATCCGGGTCGCGGTTGAGCGACATACGCGCTCCGTGCATGTTGATTTGCTTGGTCATAAATTTGTCTCCGTTAAAGATTTGCGGTAGAGGTTATGGTCGTCTCTCACTGTCAATGTCATAAACAATGTTCGTTCGCGGAAGTGTTCATTAAACACTTCCATGCGGCGGAAACCAAGTCCGGTATGGTTATGGAAAACCTGTGAAGGAGTTTTAGAGAAGTGAAGCAAGCCGCGAAGATGATTTTGGTTTTATGTTTAATCACACACGCTACGCCCGCCCGACAACCCGAAAGCGTCAAACCGAACGATGCGATAAATGTTGATGCGACACAGAACGGTGCGCCGAAGAAAAGCAATGCGCGCCCTGAACGTGCTGCCGCGAAAGCGAAGATGGCGACGGGCGAACCGTTCGATGCGATGAGCGTCGCGGAGATGGCAAAACAGTGCGTGACGCTTAAAACCGACGCGGGCGACATCGAAATCGAGATGCTCCCGGAAGCCGCTCCCCACTCGGTCAGAAACTTTCTGAATCTCGCCGCGACGCGGGCTTACGACGGCACGCTTTTTAATCGCACGGTCAAAGATTTCATTATTCAGGGCGGTGACCTTTCGACGCGCGGGACTTTAACCCCGCAACTTTCGACGCGCGCCAATCGTCGTGTACCAGACGAACCCAACTACATCAAACACACGCGCGGCGTCGTCTCTATGGCGCGTGGCGACGAAGTTAATACCGCGACCACAAGTTTTTTTATTCTGTTAAGCGACGCGGCGCACCTCGATAATAAGTTCGCCGCTTTCGGACGTGTCACACGCGGCATCGAAATCGTCGAAGCGATAAATCGGATGCCTGCCGAAGGTGAGAAGCCGCGCACTCCCGCGCGTCTCACGCAAGCCGTCGTCGCCGCGTGCGCGGTGGGTGATGCGTCCGTCACAACGCCGCAGTAATGTAAATTGTTTGCCGATAGGCGACCTGTTCGCTATCATGCTTTCATCTCAAAAAGCTTTCGCGTCGCCACCGAAAAGCGAATTTCGGGTGGCGATTAAAAGAAATACGGATTGAAGTTCAACCGGAACTTGTGGATTGATGTTTGTTGCGACACCGTACAGCTTAAAGTTGAAACACTTGCTCACCGTGATGATGGCGGTGGCGTGTCTCGCGTTTCCGGCGAAGGGTGTTTCCGCATTCGCCGCGTCGCACGCAGAGAATTCGCCGCAAGAATCTTCATCGGAAACGAAAGTGAAACTTGGCGAAGCCGTTCTCCCGAACGTGCAACGCCGCGCACATCTTCATTCACAATCCGCCTTCGTCCGTTCGCGCATCCTAGCGCAACGCCGCACGTCACATGTCGCGCTTGAGATAATCCACCCACGCTCTCCGTCATCCTTACGCTTCTGGTTCAGCATTGCGCGCGGACGCCGGGGTCCGCCCGCTTCTTCTTTGCCCCACCACGTCTAAATCCCGACTTAAATTTACAAAGTAGGCGGAAGCCGACAGCGCAAAAGAGGTGTGTTCCAAACCTCACTTACGGTTGGCGACGCATTTCCTTCGCAATTTTCCGCCTACCGCACTGTTAAGACATTAGGCTTTTGCAAAGTAAAGATTCATCAAGATAAAAATTTTATGGCTGAACAACATCCCACAGAAATTCAATCACTCGCTCAATCACCTCTCATCTCCGGTGCTAATGTTGCCGATGCAAACGGCACAGAGCCTTCAACCGGCGGCACGTTCGTCAATGATTTACTCGCTTCAATCGTCGTGTTTCTCGTCGCTCTGCCGTTGTGCATGGGCATCGCTATCGCTTCGGGTGTCCCGCCCGCGCTCGGTTTAATCACCGGCATTATCGGCGGCATCGTCGTCGGTTCAATCGCCGGAAGCCCGCTTCAGGTGTCGGGTCCGGCGGCGGGGTTGACCGTGTTGATTTATGAAATCATTCAACAACACGGCTTTGCGATGCTCGGCACGATTGTCCTGTTAGCCGGTGTGATACAAATCGCGCTCGGTGCATTTAAGTTCGGCGGATGGTTTCGCGCCATCGCGCCTTCGGTCGTTCAAGGGATGCTCGCCGGTATCGGCGTGCTTATCATCGCCAGTCAAATTCACGTCGTCGTGGACGATGCCCCGAAGGGTAATGGTTTGGAGAACTTGGCTTCGATTCCCGAAGCGTTCGTCAAAGGCATCTTGCCGATTGACGGGTCAGTGCATCACCTCGCGGCGGGCGTCGGCTTGGCGGCAATCGCGGTGATGATTGCGTGGAACTTCGTGCCGAAGCGTTTGAAAATCGTGCCTGCGCCGCTCGTCGCGGTCGTGGTCGCAACGGGTATCGCCGCCGTTTTTAACTTACCCATCAACTACGTTTCGATTGACAGCAATCTTTTCAGTGCCGTCACTTTTCCGACCTTCGGGACTTTGACGACAGCGGTAACGACGAGTTCGATTCTCATTTCAGTCGTCGCCGTCGCCCTTATCGCCAGCGCGGAGACATTGCTTTCGGCAACCGCCGTTGACCAGATGCACACGGGACCGCGCACGCGATATAACCGCGAACTTCTCGCGCAAGGCGTCGGCAACACCCTGTGCGGCATGGTCGGGGCGTTACCGATGACGGGTGTTATCGTTCGCAGTTCCGCGAATGTCTCGGCGGGAGCGAAGACCCGCCGCTCGGCAATCATGCACGGCGTCTGGATTTTAGGCTCAATCGTATTGCTTCCTTTTGTGCTAAACAGCATCCCGACGACGGGACTCGCCGCGATTCTCGTTTATACCGGATTCAAACTCGTTTCACCGAAAGTCATACGCAATCTTGCCGGGTTCGGGCGCGGCGAAGTCCTTATCTATCTTGTGACAGTGGTTGCCATCGTCGCAACAAACTTACTCGAAGGCGTGTTGATAGGTTTGGCTCTGGCGATTATCAAACTGCTTTACACCTTCTCGCACCTCGAAGTTGACTTGCACCCGGAGCCGGGCGACGCGCACCAGATGGTTCTCCATTTGAAAGGTTCAGCGACGTTTATACGCTTGCCGCAACTTGCCGAGACGCTCGACAAAGTTCCGCCGGGAATCGAGCTTCACGTTCAGATGGAAGACCTCAATTATATTGACCATGCGTGTCTCGATTTGCTTTCAAATTGGAACAAGCAACAACTGACCACCGGCGGTTCGCTCATCATCGAATGGGACGACCTGCATCGCCGTTACTTTGAGCCGCCCGCCGTCGCTCTTAGTAACAATGCCAGCGACGATACAGGTTCAGGGTCGGATGTGATTAACAATCTGAAGTCAACGCCCAACACACAAGCAGTAGGCGCGAAAGCCGGAAGTTAAAAGCACCGTTCGTAAAAGTCTCAAAAGCCACGCCGTGATGCGAAGAACGAAAATCATTGTTCGCATCGCGGCGTGGCTTCAGCTTCTTTAGAAAAAATGTTGGTGTTTATCCGCCGGATAGTTTTTAATGCCGCTTCCAAGTTCTCCATACATCACGCGAAGTGAAAGTCGTCAGCACCTGAAAAAGGGGTTAAGCATTCATGTCATCAGAAGCCACACCACCGCACTCAACGGCAATCGAATCAACTCTCGACGAGCGGCGCGTTTTTTATCCGCCGGAAAACTTCGCACGCAGCGCGCATATCCGTTCGATGGAAGCCTACGAGCGTCTTGTCCAAGAAGCCCGCGACCAACCCGATAATTTCTGGGCGCGCATGGCGGAAGAACTCCACTGGTTTCGCAAGTGGGATACGGTTCTTGAGTGGGATTTGCCACACGCGAAATGGTTCACGGGCGGCAAAATCAACATCTCGTATAACTGCCTTGACCGTCATCTTGAGACATGGCGGCGCAATAAAGCCGCCCTCATCTGGGAAGGCGAAACGGGCGAGACGCGCACGCTCACTTATCTTCAACTTCACCGCGAAGTCTGCCGCTTCGCCAACGTCTTAAAGAAACAGAACGTGCAGACGGGCGACCGCGTGGCACTCTATATGCCGCTTATTCCCGAACTCGCCATCGCCATGCTCGCCTGTGCGCGCATCGGTGCGACGCACTCGATTATCTTCGGCGGATTCTCGCCGGACTCCCTGCGCGACCGTATCAATGACGCCGGATGCAAAGTCGTCGTCACGGCGGACGGCGGTTTCCGTCGCGGTGCGGAAATCAAGTTGAAGCCCGCCGTTGATGAAGCGTTAAAAAGCACTCCGACAATCGAATCGTGCATCGTCGTCAAACGCACAAATACAAAAGTGACGATGAAAGCGGGCAGAGATTTCTGGTGGCATGAACTCGTCGAAACGGTTGACGCGCATTGTCCGGCGGAACAGTTAGACAGCGAACACCCGCTTTTTATTCTTTACACATCGGGGACGACCGGCAAACCGAAAGGCATTTTGCACACGACGGGCGGTTATAATTTATGGACGCACTTAACGGCGAAGTGGGTGTTTGATTTGCGCGACGAAGATACTTACTGGTGTACGGCGGACATCGGTTGGGTCACGGGTCACTCTTACGTCGTCTATGGTTTGTTGTCCAACGGGGCGACGAGTTTGATGTATGAAGGCGCGCCGAATCATCCCGAACCGGATAGATTCTGGGACATCATCGAACGTCACCGCGTCACGATTTTCTATACCGCACCGACCGCGATTCGTGCCTTCATTAAGTGGGGCGAACAGCATCCGCTCAAGCATGATTTATCGTCTTTGAGATTGCTCGGCACGGTTGGCGAACCGATAAACCCGGAAGCTTGGATGTGGTACAGGGAAATCATCGGCAAAGGGAAATGCCCCATCGTTGATACATGGTGGCAGACGGAAACCGGCGGCATCATGATTGCGCCCCTGCCCGGTGCAACGCCGACCAAACCCGGTACGGCAACCTTGCCGCTACCCGGCATCGAGATTGACATTATGACCAAAGACGGGCGTCCGGTTGGAACGAACGAAGGCGGTTATCTCGTCATCAAGCGTCCGTTTCCTTCGATGCTGCGAACGATTTACGGCGATGACGAACGCTATCGAAAGCAGTATTGGAGCGACATCGAAGGCGTGTATTTCGCGGGCGACGGAGCGCGGCGCGATGCGGACGGCAACTACTGGATTATGGGGCGCGTGGATGATGTGATAAACGTCAGCGGTCATCGTCTCGGCACAATGGAGATTGAGAGCGCGCTCGTTTCGCATCCCACGGTCGCGGAAGCGGCGGTTGTCGGGCGTCCAGACGACTTAAAAGGTCAGGCAATCGTTGCCTTCGTCACACTCGAAGGCGGGCGCACAGGTACACCCGAACTGCGCGAAGAATTGCGCGCCCATGTCGCACGCGAAATCGGGACTCTCGCCCGTCCCGACGATTTGCGTTTCACCGATGCCTTACCGAAAACTCGTTCCGGCAAAATCATGCGTCGTCTGCTTCGTGAACTTGCGGCGGGCGGGGCAATCGCGGGCGATACTTCGACGCTCGAAGATTTTGGCGTGCTAGAAAAATTAAGGGCGGATGAAGAATAGGATGTTGTTAATTTGGATTCGACGACGAACACAGTCAGAGAAACGCTCCGGCACATAATAGAAAAACACGGGCGGGGGATTTATGAATCTCCGAAACGGCTCGAATCTTTGTTGCGCGATTTGTGCGGAGAGCATCGCCGCGAAATCAACATCATCATCGGCGCACTCGATGAACGTGTCGCGGCGGACTTAATCACCAAACAGCGCGCTGTTCCGCGCGATGTGTTGCTTGCCCAACTCACGAATCGGCTACAAGATCATTTAGCCCTCACGCCGGATGCCGCAATGTGGGCAGTTGAAACATGGGCGTTCGCGCTCGGCGTGTTAAGCGAATCGGACTTGGAAGCCCGCGCGCACAAGCGTCGCCACGTCGAACACGCTCCGCCCATCGAACACACCAATCAGCGCGCACCACAATCGCCGCCGCAACCACCGTCACCAACTCAACAACCAAAATCTTCGTTCCGATCACCCTCACCAGTAACACCAGCATCACCACCAGCACCAGCATCACCACCAGCACCAGCACCAGCAAGCGCATCGCCGCCTGTTCGACAAGCTTCACTTCCGCCGAAAACCAAACTCGCTTCACCCGCGACGACACGAACCAACACCGCCCAAGCCGCGACGCAGGTTGTCATTCCGCACCCAACGCAAATTGCCGCTCAAGCAAAACCTGCTCGACGCGGCTTGGGCTGGCGCGGCTGTCTCGTCACGTTGTTGATTTGTATCGTCTTATTCATTATCGGAGTTCTCATCGTCCCGCCCGTCATCATGCAGCTACGCGAAGAACAATCGCGCCCAAGCATCAACGAACCGCGCATCAATCGGTGAAACGTGACATTCACGATTCGCTTCGGTCTGATGTATCTTAGCTTTTCCCGTTATTGTCATTTAATTTTAAGGTCAAATTCGCTTTCACTTTTTCACTAAATTGAAGTGTCGCTAAGGCACAAGGTCACTCAAGGAGAACAACATTATGAGCAGCAAACGTCCGGGCGGGGAACTCGCGTCGCGCCCTTTACATTTCATCTGGATTGCCGATGCGTCGGGTTCGATGCAGCAAGACGGCAAGATACAAGGCTTGAACAATGCCATCCGCGAAGCCATTCCGCATATGAAAAAAGTCGCGGACGATAACCCGAACGCGCAGGTTTTAGTGCGCGCCGTCAAATTTTCAAACGGAGCGCAGTGGCACATTTCACAACCCACACCCGTCGCGGATTTCGCTTGGAACGATGTTCCGGCGGACGGCGAAACCGACATGGGCAAAGCCCTTTCACTCGTCGCCGAACAACTCAAGATGCCGCCGATGTCGGAGCGTGCCTTGCCGCCCGTGCTGGTCTTAATTTCCGACGGTCAACCGACAGACGATTTTGAGCAGGGATTGAAAGAACTCATGGAGCAGCCGTGGGGCAAAAAGGCAGTTCGCATCGCCATCTCAATCGGGCAGGATGCGGATGACGAGACGTTGCAAAAATTCATCGGACATTCGGAGATGAAACCCTTATCAGCCAATTCGCCCGAAGCCCTCGTCAAACACATCAAGTGGGCGTCAACCGCCGTGCTTAAATCGGCTTCATCACCCGCCGCCGCCGGAACAGACCACCCCGACGCTTCGCCTGCCGCTGCCGGAACTCCGGTCGGCGTGCCTTCACCCGGAGCGACGGACGCGACGACCAGCACCGACCCGCTGAACGCCGCTCCAACGGGTGCGATGGGCGCAGCCGTTCCGGTTGCCGCTGACCCGGCGGATGACCAGAAAACAGTTGATGATGTTTGGTAGAAATCCCGCATGACCAACGAAATCGAAACCACACTGAAAACCACAGTCAAAGAGGACGCGACCGATTCGCGTCCTCTTAATCAAACAGCGCACGAGCCGACAACGAAAGCACCGACTGAAGCGGCGGAAGCTTCAATCGTTGACGATGCGTCGGGAGCGATACCGAGCGCGGACAAACAAACGGGCGACAAACAAGTTCACGACCAATCAAGCCCGGATAAACCAAGCGACGCTCAACCGGGTGACGGCAAAACAACTGTCGTCAAACTTGAACTCAACACGCGCGCGGCAAAGGCGGAGTGGAGTGTTATCTGCGAAACCGTGCCGGGTGCGTCGCACATACGCGGCGGGATTCCGAATCAGGACGCGATGTTTTACACCCGCGAATCAAGCGTTTGTCAACCCATCATCGTCGCCATGTCGGACGGTCATGGCAGCGACAAATGCTTTCGCAGTGATCGCGGCTCACGCTTCGCCGTCCGCATCGCGTGCGAACTATTTGATGAACTCGTCAAGGTTGATAACTCCGCGATGACCGCCGCCGAACTCGAAACAAACGTGCGCGAAACCCTCGCCGCCGAGTTGGTCAAGCGTTGGCGCGGGCGCGTTGAGGCGGACATCAAACGCGAACCCTTAAACGAAAAAGAATTTGCGCGTTTGGTTGAAAAGGACGGGGCGAAGGCGCGAATAACCGTCGAAGCCAATCCGTACCTTGCTTACGGCGCAACCGTCGTGTGTGCTTTGGTGACTGCTTCGTACATGGTTTTCTTACAACTTGGCGACGGCGAGATTTTGATTGTCACGGAGGCGGGCGAAGTCTCTTTGCCGCTTGCCGCCGATGCTCGTTTGATGGCGAACGAAACGACTTCGCTGTGTCTTGAAAAAGCGGTCGGGGATTTTCGTTGTGCGGTTCATGGATTCAAAGATGACAGGTTGCCCGCGCTGATTCTGCTGACGACCGACGGTTACGCCAACTCGTTTTCGACCACGGCGGGCTTTCATCAAGTCGGTTCGGATGTACTGACGATGTTGCGCGAAGAAGGTTTCGATTACGTCAACCGCCACCTCAAAGCTTGGCTTGAAGAAGCCACCCAGACCGGAAGCGGCGACGATTGCACGCTCGCCCTCATCATCCGCAACGAAAGGTGAAAATCGAAAATCGAAGGGCGAAGTAAAACAAATCAAGTTGTTTATCCTTCGCCTTCTTACTTCGACTTTCGATTTTCGACTTTCACCTTTATGAAGAATCCGGCGCGTCGAAAATTGGTTGAACTTATAGAGCGTCACGGTCGGACGTTGATTGATGATGCGCGTCGTTGCGAAGGCTTGATGCGCGATAACTTTCCTGCCAACCGGCGCGAAATCGCCATTCTGACAAGCGCGCTCGAAGAACGCATACCCGCCGAATTGCTCCGTGCGAAAAGCGGTGCGATGCCGCGCAATATGCTTCTCGCAAGGCTTGCTCAAAGGCTGCATGATGATGTGGCGATGGAGATAAACGCCGCGCACTGGACGGTGAGAACGTGGGCGTTGGCTCTCGGCGTCATCTCGAACGATGAACTCGTTAAGCTTGAACAAGCGGGCGAAGGGGCGGCTAATCAATCAACCGTTCACACGCAAAGTGAACCGACCGCGACCGCACAATCATCAACATCATCAACCGCTCAAACGTCTTCAAACATACCTGCTTCATCAACAAGCAACGCCCGCGCGACCACTCAAGCCCGCACGTCATTCGTTATCGCGCTTGATGGAAGCGCGGACTTTACAAGCATCAATGACGCGATACGACACGCTCCTGAAGGTGCGCGTTTGATGATTCGTCCCGGCATTTATACGGAAGGCTTCGTGCTTGATAAGCGACTCGAAGTCGTGGGCGACGGCGCGCTTGATGAAATCATCGTCCGTTCACAATCTTCGAGCGTCGTCACGAGTCGCGCCGATGCGGGGACGATTCGCAATCTTACTCTGCGCGGTCAATCGCGCGCGGGCGGCAATCACGGCGACGGGTTTTTCGCCGTAGATATTTCGCGCGGGCGTCTGCTCGTCGAAGCGTGCGACATCAGTTCCGATTCGCTCGCGTGCGTTGCGATTCGTAACCCAAACGCCGCCCCCGTGATTCGCGCTTGCCGCATTCATCACGGAGTTGATTCCGGTATTTACGCTTTTGACGGCGCGGGCGGACGCATCGAAGCGTGCGATATTTTCGAGAACGCGAACATCAATATCGCCCTCGCCGCCGGAGCGCGCACGAGCGTCACAGGTTGTCATATACATCACGGACGCGACGCCGGAATCGTCGTCTGGAACAAGGCTTCGTGCGAAGTCACGGATTGCGAGATTTACGCGAACGCGAAAACGGGCGTCGGCATCAGCGATGAAGCCGCGTGCGTTCTGCGTGCGTGCCGTATTCACGAAGGATTCAATACGGGTGTGTTCGTTCATCGCACGGGCAAAGCCTTAATCGAAAGTTGTGACATTTACGGACACGCTGAATCGGAAGTCGCAATCACCAGTCGCGCCGATGTTCATTTACGAGAAAGTCGTATCCGGCAAAGCAATTTGCACGGCATATTTGTCACGGACGCGGGACGTGTGTTGATTGAGAATTGCGACGTTCACGATAATCGTTTGTCGGGAGCGCACGTTGACGCGGGCGGCTTTCTCGTCGCCCGCCAATCCAATTTTAATCGTAACTCGCACGTCGGCATCAGTTGCGAAGCAGGCGGGGCGGTCAACGTCGAAGGATGCGATTTAACCTTAAACCTCGTCGCCGCGTGGCAAACCGATTACGGTTCGCGCGTCGAGAGCCGCAACAATCGTTTATGAAAACCGGAAGGGAAAATCACTGTGGAAGAAATTCAGATTTTGCGTGAAGGCGATATGGTTCGCATAGAGCCTTCCGGCATGGTGTGCAAGGTTGAGAAACTTCTTGGCGCGGGCGGGCAGGGCGAAGTTTATAAAGCGACGCTCGGCGGTGAAGCCGTCGCCCTCAAATGGTTTTTCCCTCAAATGGCGACGCCCGACCAACGCGCCGCGATTGAGTTGCTTGTTCGCAAAGGCGCGCCGAGCGAACATTTCTTATGGCCCCTTGAACTCGCCGTCGCCCCGAACGTGCAAGGTTTCGGCTACGTTATGGGACTGCGCCCCGCGCGCTTTAAGAACATCGTTGATTTGATGAAGCGCAAAATCGAACCGACGTTCCGCGCCCTCGCCACCGCCTCATTCAACCTCGCGCACAACTATCTTCAACTTCACACGCAAGGCTTCTGTTACCGCGACATCTCTTTCGGCAATGCGTTCTTTGACCCCGACACCGGAGACATCTTGATTTGCGATTGCGATAACGTCGCCCCCGACGGGCGTGGAACACTCGGCGTCTTAGGCACGCCGCGCTTTATGGCTCCCGAAGTCGTGCGCGGCGACGCCGTGCCGAGTACCAGCACGGATTTATTCTCGCTCGCGGTTCTGATTTTCTACATGCTGACCGTCGCGCACCCGCTCGAAGGCAGACGCGAAACGGAAATCAAATGCCTCGACCTCGCGGCGATGAACAAGCTTTACGGCACAGAACCGATTTTCATTTACGACCCGAACGATGAATCGAATCGTCCCGTTCCCGGCATACACGATAACGCCCTCGCTTTCTGGCGAATCTACCCGCAGTTTTTGCGCGACATCTTCACACGCGCTTTCACTGAAGGATTGCGCGACCCGCTTCACGGGCGCGTGCGCGAAAGCGAGTGGCGCGCGGCGGCGATTCGTCTGCGCGATGCAATCATCTATTGCGCGCACTGCGGATTAGAAAATTTCTACGACGCAGACAAGCTGAAAGCGACAGGCGGCAATCCCGGCTTGTGCTGGGCGTGTGCGGTCGGTTTGAAACTTCCGCCGCGCATCAGAGTCAACCGCCAAGTCGTGATGCTCAATCACGACACAAAACTTTTCCCGCATCACACCGACGACGACTGCCTTTATGATTTCACCGCTCCGGTTGCCGAAGTCACGCAACACCCGGCGGATAAAAACATCTGGGGATTGAAAAATCTTTCGGCTGAAAAATGGGTTGTGACCACCGCCGAAAATTCAATCCGCGACGTCGAACCGCAGCGAAGCGTGACGCTCACGGTTGGAACTAAAATCCACTTCGGCAAAAACGAAGGCGAGATTCGCACCTGACGTAGAAGCGTTTATTCCTTCTTTTTATGCGGCTTTGAACTCGGTTTCTTGCGCGGGCTTTTAGTGTTCTTTTTGAAAGGCTTGCGACCGCCTTCTTCTTTGGCTTTGCCTGTTTTGGGCGCGGTGCGCTTGACGGGTTCGGTGTATGAGAGCGAATCGCGCTCATTAGCCCGTCGAATGTTGGTGTTGTGGCTTCGGATACGAGTGCCGCGCATACTCTCTAAAATTTGCTCGACGTATTCAGAAGGCACATCAACGAGCGTGAAGCGGTCTTGAATATCAATCGCGCCGATTGCTCTGCCCGGCACGTTCGCTTCGTTGGCAATCGCCCCCACGATGTCCGCCGGTCGGATTTGGCTGTGATGACCGACATCGAAGAACAATCGCGTCATATTGTTTTCGCCGGACATTGTGCGCGGCGTGGCGGGCGAAGCGGGGCGTGGTTCGGGTTCGGGCGGGGCGACTTCAAAAGGCTTGTCGCCACCTGCGAGACGCGCCGCGGCGGCGGCAACCTCCGCGATGTCGCGCCCAGTTTCTTCGGCGAGTTCTCCGACCAGAGTGAGGTATAAATCGAGGTCTTCATCGCGCAACGTGTTGAGTACGCGCTCTTTGAAAAGCGTGATGCGCCGCCGTGCGACATCGGCTTTCGTCGGCATCCGCAGCGGTTCGATGCGCTGATTCGTAAAACGCTCAATCTCGGTTTTCATGCGCTGCTGGCGGGCGGTGACGAACAACACCGCCGTCCCCGCGCGTCCGGCGCGTCCGGTTCTGCCGATGCGGTGAACATAAACTTCGGGGTCGTTCGGCATGTCGTAGTTGATGACTTGCGTGATGCGTTCGACATCAAGCCCGCGCGCCGCGACATCCGTGGCGACGACGATTTCGACTTGCCCGCCGCGCAGACGACGTATCACGGCTTCACGTTGGGCTTGGCTCATATCGCCGTGCATCGCTTCGGCGGCATAACCACGCGCTTGAAGCTTTTCGGTTAAATTCGCCGCCCCGATTTTCGTGCGGTCGAAGATGAGTACCGCCCCGCTTTCGTCGCTGTTGTTTTCAAGCAGGCGCGTCAGCACGTCCGCCTTCTGTGCGTCGGAGACGTTGATGTAAAACTGCTCGATGGTCGGCACGGTGAGTGTCTTGTGTTCGACTTCGATGTGCGCCGGATTCTTCAAATAGCGGTCGGCGATGCGACGCACTTCGCGCGGTATCGTCGCGGAGAAAAGCGCGGTCTGATGTTCGGCGGAAGTGTGTCCGAGAATCCATTCGACATCATCTATGAAGCCCAT
>JBGTMR010000262.1:0-8912 GCA_041743485.1 Pyrinomonadaceae bacterium | reverse complement strand
GAGGAACTTAGTGAGTATATTCTTGAGCAGGAACGGTTGCGTGAGCAGCTTGTGCAAGCCGAGAAGTTGTCGGCTCTCGGTGAACTGGCTTCCGGTGTCGCGCATAATTTTAATAACACCCTTGCCGCGATTCTCGGACGCGCGCAGTTGTCTTCGCGCGATAAATCTTTGTCCGATGAGGTGCGGCGCAGTCTGGACATCATCATTCAGACCGCGACCGACGGGGCGAATACCGTGCGCCGCATACAGAATCTTGCCCGCAAGCGCGGTGACCATGATTTCCAGTTGGTGGCGGTTGACCAAATTCTGATGGATGTCGGCGAAGTCACGCGCCCGCGTTGGAAAGACTACGCCGAAGCCTCGAACATCCACATCGCGTTGACGCTTGAAATCAATTCCAAATCTCTGGTGATGGGCGATGCCGGAGAATTGCGCGAAGTCCTCGTCAACATAATTTTTAATGCCGTTGACGCGATGCCCGACGGCGGACGCCTGACGCTGGCGACACACGAGTTTGACGGTAAAGTCGAAATCTCAATCAGCGATACCGGAACAGGGATGAGTGAAGACGTGCGTTCGCGCGTCTTCGACCCGTTTTATACGACCAAAGGAACTGCCGGAATGGGTCTCGGTCTCGCCGTCAGCTACGGCATCATCAATCGTCACGGCGGCACGATTATCGTCGCCTCCGAACCCGGACAGGGAACGACGTTTCGCATCACGCTTCCCCGCTACGTTCCGAACTCCGACGGTCATGCTTCCGAAAGCCTTAATAAAAAATCCCCTCGCTCGCGTCCCGCATCATTCTCTGCCGCCGAACCGACCACTAAGCCGCGCATTCTCGTTGTCGAAGACGAAGCCCACATCGTGGATATTTTGCGCGAAGTTCTGGAAGGCGAAGGTTGCGAAGTCGTGACGTGCGCGAACGGCACAGAGGCGATAGGGATTTTTGATACAGGAAACTTCGACGCGGTTTTTACCGATGTCGGACTGCCCGGTCTCAACGGATGGGAAGTCGCGCGTCACATCCGAACACACGATGAACACGTTATGCTCGCCGTGATTACCGGATGGGGTGACGCCGTGAGCATCGAACAACAAAGAACTGCGAAGGTCAATCACATCATCTCCAAGCCGTTTGAAATCACCGCGATTGTTGAGTTAGCCCGCGAGATTTTCCAACAGCGCACCGTCCCCGACATCGCTCCCGGTTCACTTCTCGATACCAACACACAGCATTCCAGTTTGATAAATTGATTAGGTATCCTTACTTCGTACTCCAGAAAACAGGCTCACCCGGTTTCATCGCACGTTCGACGGCGAGGGCGACGAATCCCATCGTGTATCGCGCGTTGACTTCCAACAAAGGGTGCAATCCGCCCGCGTGTTCGAGTGCGTCAACGCCCGCCACGCCCGTGTATCCTTCGGCATAGAGACGTTTGCCGACGATGCGCGCGATGGTTTCGAGTTCCTCTTTTCGATGCGCGGGAAGCGGGCGACCGAGCATGTAACCTTTGCCTGTTCCCGCGCCGTTGGTCTGTAAATCGCTGACGCCGAAAAATTCTATATCCCCGCCCTGCAAGACCTCGAATGTCACGCCGTATTCGCGCTTGACATCAAGCCATGTTTGAAAAATCAGCGTTTGACCGGCGGCGAGACGACGCTTTACCCATGTCGCCTGCGCTCCTGAAAGTTCGTTGCCGCGCCCAAGAACGCGCCCGCGCGCCGCGAAACCGAATGGGTCTTTGATAACCCATTTGTCGTTCGGCTGTGGACACGCACCTCTCATTGCAGCTTGTAGTTCCTCAAAAGTCGCACTCGCGCATGAATGCGGCATGAGGATTCCGAGTTCACGTTCGAGCGTGTGACTCCACAGTTTCGAGTTGACGCGGCGCACGACTTCGGGGGCGACGGGGTTCATGCGCGCACCCATCATTTCGCCCAACCCGATGACGCGCGGCGTCCATCCCCACGGCGTGAACTCGCGCGAAGAATGGTTTGTGTGATGTTCCGTTAACAAAATTTCGACATCGCGGCGGCAGGCTTCGTCGCGTAAATCGGCGGACGGTTTTTCATCAAGCAAAAGAGCGTCGCCCGGACGTGCCAGCCAGAGCAGATGCGCGGCGAGGCGGCGGTTGATTGCCGCAAACGACGCGCTCTGTTGATAGTCGCCGCTTGTGTCAGCCAACTCCATCTCGAAATCGGCGTTCATGTACCAGAGTTTTGACATCTTTACAGGCTATCTCAAAAATAGCTTTTGATTGAAGACTCTGCGTGCCTCTGCGTCAGCACTCTGCGGTACTCTGCGTCAAAAGAATCTTTAACGCAGAGTACCGCAGAGTTGAAGACGCAGAGGCACGCAGAGAGAAAAACATTTTTGAGATGGCTTCTAAAACTTAACCCGTTTTCTAACGTATTCAACACCGTACATATTTACGCGGGTTGGTGTTTTCCATTAAATAGGCTTAACATTACCAACTTTTCTCTGCGCGGGCTGTGACCTTTTCCACCACAAGCAACATCTAACGTCTTGAGTTTGACTAAATACCTGTTGGATTGTTTGGTTGATTGGATGAGCATTCCTCGTGCCGAGTTCCGACTAGAACGACTTTATAGCTTGCAAAGGTTTTGATTGAGAGATGAACATAAACGACGTGTATGACGAAGAAGAAAGCGGACTGAAGCTTTTAGTCCCGGAAAATGACGAAGAAGAAGGCTACATTCCGGCGGATGTTTTGAGTGCGGTTTCCGAACGGGCATCAATCTCATCCGATGAAATTGACAATGTTCTCGACCGCATCAAAGACGCGACCAGCGTTGACGGTGAAGAAGAAAGCATAGACGAAGCGGCAACCGTCACCGCCACCGACGCTGTTGTCCCGGAAGACGATTTAGACCTTTCGGCGGGCGAGATGGAACGCGGCAGCGACCCGATTCGCGTTTATCTGCGCGAGATGGGGACGACGCCGCTCCTCACGCGCTCCAGCGAAGTCGCCATCGCGCAACGCATCGAACGCGGGCAATTAAAGGCAAATAAAGCCGTCACACGCTCACCGATTGGCGTTATGGAAATGCTTCGCATCGCTGATGAACTCGAAGCCGGAACGCTCGGCATACGTGATGTCGTCGTGTTCGCAGACCAAGCCGAACAAGCCGAATCACTCGAAGCAGACGAAAAGGCGGAAGAGTACTTGAAGTGGACGCTCGAAGGCGTCGGCAATATCCGCACTCAATTCAAAGCGGCTCTCAAACTTTACGAATCACTGCTTGCCGAACCCACGCCGAAGAACACCCGCGCGGCAAACAAAATCGTCAAGATGCGTAGGAAACTCGCGCGTCTGCGAATCGAAATAGCACGCGAAATCAAAAGCCTCAACCCGAAGGAGTACACGCGCGGGCGTTTAATTGATTCGATTGCGAAAGTGCATCTTGAAGTCCGTACTGCGGAGCGTGAAGTGTCGCGCTACACCGACAAACTGAAGGGCAGAACGCTCAAGCCGGAAACCGAAAAATCGCACAAGCAACACATCACCAACGCTAAGCGCGCGCTTCGCAACATCGAAATTACGCATCATGTTTCGATTGCCGAACTCAAGCGTTCGCACCAGATGGTCGTCATCGGTGAAGCCGAAACCGGACAGGCGAAACACGAACTGACGGAAGCCAACCTGCGCCTTGTCGTCTCCATCGCCAAGAAATACACGAATCGCGGTTTGCAGTTTTTGGATTTAATTCAAGAAGGCAACATCGGTTTGATGAAAGCCGTTGATAAATTCGAGTGGCGGCGCGGTTATAAGTTTTCGACTTACGCGACGTGGTGGATACGTCAGGCAATCACGCGCGCGATTGCCGACCAAGCGCGCACGATTCGTATCCCCGTACATATGATTGAAACCATCAATCGTTTGCGTTCGACTTCGCGCGCCCTCGTTCAGGAATACGGGCGCGAACCGACGAACGACGAAATCGCCAACCGGATGGGCATCACGGCGTCGAAGGTGCGCCAGATTCTCAAGATGTCGCAAGAACCGATTTCACTTGAAACGCCCATCGGTGAAGATGCCGGTTCGTCCATCGGTGAGTTTATCGAAGACACGATGACGACGAACCCCGCCGATGCCGTCGTCGCCTTGAACTTGCGACAAATCGCCGACGATGTTCTCGCCACGCTTTCACCGCGTGAAGAAAAAGTAATAAAGCTTCGTTTCGGCTTGACCGGAACGGGCGAAGAACACACGTTGGAGCAAGTCGGGCAAAGCTTCGCCGTGACGCGCGAACGCATACGCCAAATCGAAGCCAAAGCCCTTCGTAAATTGCGCCACCCGTCACGCGCACGTTTGCTCAAAGAGTTTGTCGAATTGACAAATCAAACGCGCACTTAGAAGTGAATGGTAAATAGAAAAACTGCTTTCTACCATTTACCTTTCACTGTTTACTATTCGTCACTGACGTTCGCCAAGCACTTGCCCGAAGCAATGGAAGAACAGCCTGTCTTTTCCATTTACCATTCACTATTCACTATTTACAAAGGATTCATACCGATGATTCAACAAGCCACATTCGGAGCGGGATGCTTCTGGGGCGTCGAAGTTGCCCTTGGTCAAACCAAGGGGGTCACCGAAACCGCAGTCGGATACATGGGCGGAAAGACCGCCAACCCGACATACAGGGAAGTTTGTACCGACACCACAGGTCACGCCGAAGTCGTTCACGTCGTTTTCGATTCCGAACGCATTTCGTATCAAGACTTACTTAATGTGTTTTTTGAGAACCATGATCCGACTCAGTTAAACCGTCAGGGTCCTGATACGGGAACGCAATATCGTTCCGCGATTTTTTATTACACGCCGGAACAGGAACAGATTGCCCGCGCGACGATTGAAAAACTCAACACTGAAGGACGCTTCAAACGTCCCGTTGTGACGGAAATCGTTCAGGCAGACACGTTCTACCGCGCCGAAGATTATCACCAGAAATACTTGGAAAAACGCGGACTGGCGAGTTGTCACGTCGGTTAAAAGTATTGTTCAAATTACGTGTAAAGGCGCATCCCCGTCGTTGAAATTTCAACGACGGGGATGCGCCTTTATAGTTATCGGCAAACAAAAATCGCTTCAATTTTCTGCGAGCGCGAGATCGCATTTGTGAATTTCTTCGGGGCGTTCGCGGTACGCGCCGCCGAGCGTGTTTTTGTCGCGCAACTCTGTGTACGTCGCGTAACTGCGTGCGAAGAGTTCGCGCGTGGCGCAGACGTTCGACTTGACGATTGGCGGCGAATTTCATTTCCGCTTGCGCCCCGATGAACAGCGCGTTCGCCAAGGAGCGGCGGTAATCGGCGTTCGTCACGTCTTCCGCGACGAGAATTTCATAAACCGGCAACGCTTCTTCGCATTCGGTGAGCGCGCCGCCCGCGTCGCCTTTCTTTAATAGGACTTCGGCGAGCAGCGTGTGAGTCTCGGCGAAATAGAAGCGTGTACGGGCGGGCGCGGGCGGACGGCTCATCATCTCCGTTCACAATCTGTAAGCTGATTCGCGTCGGCATAATCGAGAATCGAAACTCCTTCGACGTACTCCATAGCGAAGAACGGCAGCCCCTGTTCCGTCACGCCGCCGTCCAACAAACGCGCGATATTTGGATGTTCCAATCCGGCGAGTATCTGGCGTTCGAGACGAAAGCAGCGCAAGACGTAATCGGTGTCCATGCCGCGCTTGATGAGTTTGACGGCGACGCGCTTCCGGTATTCGTCATCGTCTCGTTCGGCGAGATACACCGCCCCCATTCCGCCGCGCCCGATTTCACTTGTGACTTTGTACACCCCGATGCGACGCCCGATAATGTTCACGGCGTCGGTCTCTTCCATCGCGTGGGCGAGTTCCGAAAGGCTGACCGCCGGATGTTCCATGAACGTCTGCGCGGCTTCGTCGGCAATAATCATCCGCTCGACTTCGCGGCGCATTTCCGCATCGTCCGCACACGACACGGCGAGAATGCGTTCGCGCTCGTCGCCCTGAAGTTCGATTGCCAATTCAAAGACACGCTTCACCTCGCGCCAGCGTTCGGGCGTTAAAGTCTCTGCGTTCATATAATTTTCTTGAAACTAATCGGGACTCGCGTTTGTGAGACGGCTGTGGAGCCATGCTTTCGCGGTGCGCCATTCGCGTTTGAGGGTGGCGGGCGAAAGTTCCATGACTTCCGCCGTTTTTTCAATCGAAAGTCCGCCGAAGAACCGTAATTCGACGATGCGGCTTTGGCGCGGGTCAAGTACGGCGAGGCGTGTCAGTGTTTCATCGAGTCGAAGCACGTCGAGATCGGGTTTGTTGTAAAAACTCACGGCTTCGTCAAGCGCGAGATGCGTCGCATATCCGCCGCGTTTTTCGGCGTGACGGGCTTGCGCGTAGTTGACCAGAATCCGCCGCATCATCTCGGAAGCGATGCCGAAGAATTGCGCGCGGTTCGTCCAATCAACCGAATGTTGATCAACAAGCCGCAGGTAAGCTTCGTTGACGAGAGCGGTGGGCTGCAAAGTGTGATTCGGATTTTCGCCGCGCAGAGAACGCTCGGCGATTGAACGCAACTCCGCATAGACGAGAGGAAGCAGACGGTCGGGTGACGCGCGATTTCCGGTGTTCGCTTCGTTGAGAAGCCGTGTGATGTCGGGCTGCGACGACATGAATTGAGGGGAACCTGTGCGCGGAAATTTGCGAGGCTTCCGGTAACGTAAGTTGATTTTTAACCTTGAATGCTGAAATTTGTCTAAAATTTTTAGGCGGTGCTGATATGTTCAAAAGACAAAAACATCAGCCACGAATCAGCACCAAAAGACACGAATAAAGAGTTTCGTGTTCCTTTTCGTGTTAATTCGCGGCTAAATCTGCACGAAAACCAACCGCCTTCCAAAATACCAACACAACCTAGTTTTGCATGAGCCAATTTTTAATCTCTTCCGGCGTTAATAGATGAATCACAGTTTTGCTTTGTTGAAAAATCCACCTCACTTATTCGTCCCGATAAGGAAACCCACTCAATGTTTTTTTATTCGTCTTCAACGTCCGGTAGTCTATGGCGCTTGGCTTCCATCACATCGAATTTTGTATTTTCACTAAATCAGACCTTACAAGATTGATACACAGCCCAAATAAGACGCTATGCTTTTGACTTCGATGTTTATTGGCTTATCCTGCAATGGCTAAAAAACGCTGTGTGCCAATGTCATATGGTCTGATTTAGCGCGTCGGCAGGTTACTACTTACCGCCGCTACAATGATGCGTTCAGTTTGTGGGAAGGAAGCGATATTGATGTCGAAGCGCGTTTGCAGGAGGCGCGTGCTCAGATAGACCCAAACGAATCGCTCGCAACGAGCCTCACCAAACATTTCCGACTCCGCCCTGTTGTCGCGCGTCGGCACTCGTTACAGACCGGGACACTCCGTTATTTCGATGTCCGCTACGTTGACGCGACTAACTTAGAGACAATCGCAAGCGAGCCGCTCGGCGATGCGGACGGACGCATCCTCTACGCCATCACCTTGAACGCTGACGAGTTGCAGTCGGTCATGAGTAAAGCGGCAACCTCCGCAATAGCGAATCTGCCGCAGGTCATCCTCGCCATTCCGCAAGAGACGGAAGGCTTACGCGAAACTATCTTCGAGGTTGCTTGCTCAAAGTGGGTGCAGGACAACACGCCGGAACTCGAAGGAGACCGTGCGGCTCGCGGCGAATTACAAGCGTATATGTCGCACAGCGAAGCCTCCGTCGAACAGGCATTGCAAGCCTTCCTGAGTCCATCTGCTTCGAGCGTTGAATGCTCATGGTTTCGCGGAGGTGAGCGCGCCGCAGTTTCTTCAGGGCGAATGTTACAGGAGTACCTTTCGGACGTTTGCGATAAGGTGTTCTCGAAGACTCCCATCTTGCGTAATGAGCTAATTAACCGGCGTCAGATTTCATCTTCCGCTGCATCGGCGAGGCGTGAACTGCTGTCTGCCATGCTTACGAGCGGCGATAAACGGACCCTCGGAATTGAAGGGTTTCCTCCGCACGTCAGCATGTATTTCTCGCTGCTGCAAGAGACTGGCCTGCATCGTGAAGAGGATGGACGTTGGGGATATGTTCCGCCGAAGGCAGACGCCGACCCCGGCATCGTCGCCGCGTGGCAAGCGATTGATGGCTTCCTCACTGAAACCGAGATTGAACGCCGCACCGTCGGCGAACTATTTGAACTTTTGAGTGATGCGCCATACGGGATGAAGAGCGGACTCTTACCCGTGCTGCTCTGCGCGGCGTTGCTCCACTTCGACACGGAAGTCGCGCTCTATGAGCAAGGCTCATTCGTGCCATCGCTTTCAAATCCCATCTTCGAGCGGTTAATCAAAACGCCGGAGAAATTTCAGCTTCAGAGGTGTCGCGTCGCAGGAGTGCGCGAAACCGTGTTGAAGCGTTTCGCCGACGTGATCTTGCAAAAACCGGAAGGGTTCGCCAGCGAGAAAATGAACCTCTTAACGGTCGTGCGACCTCTGACCCGGTTCGCTACAAGCCTTCCGGCATACACGAAGAACACGCAACGGCTACGCGAAACGACAACGCGGGTGCGGCAGTGTCTCTTCGACGCGCGTGAACCCGACAAACTGTTGTTCACCCAACTGCCCCAAGCGTGTGGACTTGAGCCGTTCACCCCGTCCGACATGCAAGACTCGGATGACGTTGATCGCTTCTTCAGAAATTTGCGCGAAAGCTTATCTGAGCTTCGGCGTGCGTATGACGACCTTCTAGGCGAGCTATATGCCGCGCACACCAAGAAGTGGATTCTTACCCGGATAGCGCATAGAGCCTTCCGTTACTCCAGCCATACCCGAACTTCTCAAGAAAGTTGACCGTGTGCTGCTTCGTTGTTTGATAGTAGTCGTTGATTGCTTGG
>JBGTMR010000261.1:0-7058 GCA_041743485.1 Pyrinomonadaceae bacterium | reverse complement strand
GTTATTGACCGCGTGCCGCGAGACCTGACAGATGAACAGAAGGAGGCGTTGCTAACCTTAGCCCGTCAAGTCATGGCGCAACTTGAGCTACGAAAATCCGAGAAGGTGCTGCGACTAAACCACTCTGAATTGGAAAGACGTGTGGCGGAACGCACCGTCGAGTTATCGAGCACCAACTCGCGGCTGCATGAGGAGATAGTTGAGCGGAAACAAACGGAGGTTAGATTACGAGAGAGCGAGGAGCGTCTTCGCACAGTGGTGGACAACGCGCCTATCGTCCTCTTTGCCTTGGATAGCGAGGGCATATTCACACTCTCGGAGGGGAAAGGACTTCAGGTATTGGACCTCAAATCCGGCGAAGTTGTCGGGCAATCCGTATTCGATTTGTACCGTCATGTCCCGGAAGTTCTGGAAGACGTGAAACGCTCACTCAACGGTGATGCGTTAATCTCAACTGTGCTACTCAACGATTTCGCTTTCGAGTCGTGGTTTTCTCCGCTCAGAGGGTATGAAGACCAAGTCATCGGCGTCATCGGAGTCGCCACCAACATCACGGAACGCAGGCGAGCGGAAGAGGCGTTACTGGAAAGCGATAAGCGATTCAAAGCCATCTTCGATGCCTCGGCGATACCGATTGCTCTCGTTGATTTGGAGGGGCGACCTATCGAGACCAATGCCGCACTACGGGACATGCTCGGTTACAGCGACGATGAGCTTTGCGGCATGTTGTTTAAGGATTTCACTCACCCAAATGATGCGGCGAATGATTGGAAACTTTTTACGGAATTAATCGAAGGCAAGCGCAACCACTATCGAATAGAAAAGCGTTATATAAGCAAAGATAACCGAGAGATGTGGGGCGACTTGACTGTCTCTGTTGTTCAAGATGCGGAGGGCAAGCCCCAGTTCGCCATCGGCATGGTACAAGACATTACAGGTCGCAAGCGTGCGGAGAAGGAACGTCTTCAACTGCTGGGTAGGTTTGTCACAGAGCAAGAAGAGGGGCGTCAACGTATCGCCCGCGAATTACACGACCAGGCAGGACAGTATCTCGCCGCGCTCATGTTAGGACTTAAGGGAATTAAAGATTCATCACAGCCTTCCACGCAAAACCGCGACCGTGTATTGCAGTTGCAGGAACTCACCACACGCTTCGCGCAAGAACTGCGTCACGTCACATTAGAGTTGCGCCCGCCTGCGCTGGATGATTTAGGACTGCAAAACGCCCTATCGAATTATGCCGAAGAGTGGTCGGAACGTTACGGAATAGTTGTGGATTTCCACAGCAATGGATTCATCGGGCAGCGGCTTCAACTATCTATTGAGACGACCATTTACCGCATTGTGCAAGAAGCATTAACTAACATCATCAAACACGCGAATGCGAAACGTGTGAGCATTCTCTTGGAGCATCGCGGCAATCGTGCGGTCACCATTGTTGAGGATGATGGCTCCGGTTTCGACATAGAGGCTCAGATGAACAAGCCAATCGTGGAGCGCACACTCGGTTTGTTAGGTATGCGCGAGCGAGTCGAGTTGATCGGCGGCACGCTTGAAGTCGAGTCAACACCGGGTGTAGGCACGACGATACTCGTGCGCATTCCGACAACCATCTCGTAAAACAGAGGTAGAGCAGAGTTAACCGAATAAGCATCGAACCAACGGAGCCGGACGTGTGAGTAAACTTAAAATCCTCTTAGTTGATGACCATCAGATGATACGCGACGGGTTGCGTGTGTTGCTCAACGGGCAAGCCGATATGCAAGTCGTCGGGGAAGCGAGCGATGGCGTGGCGGCTTGCCAGCAGGCTAACGAGCTACAACCCGATGTTGTCATCATGGATGTCACGATGCCGAAGATGAATGGAGCTAAAGCGACAGAAATAATGAAGCGGGAACATCCGCAAATTAAGGTTATCGCCCTCACAGCCCACGAGGATAAGGGCTACATCAAACAGTTGCTGCACGCGGGCGTCTCAGGATACGTGCTGAAACTATCGGCAGCCGAAGAATTAATTAACGCGATCAGGATGGTCGCGGCGGGCGGTGTCTATCTCGACGCGGAACTGGCGGGCAAAGTCGTTAATAGTTACATACGCAAAGAAGCCACGACGGGCAAAGGACAGAGTAGAGATTTGACCGAGCGCGAGGAAGAGGTGTTGCGCCTTGTCGCCCAAGGCTACATCAACAAAGAGGTTGCCGCGCAGTTAGGAATAAGCGTTAAAACGGTCGAATCTCACAAGACCAACTTGATGGAGAAACTTGATTTGAAAAGCCGCGCTGAAATAGTGCGCTATGCCTTGAGCAAAGGTTGGTTGCAGGATTCGTGAAGCAAAAGTTAGCGTGTATTGAGAAGTCGCGCGAAGCGTACAGTTGACCCGCCCTTAATGTTAAATTCCTCTCACCAAATATAACTCTTGCGAAAGCTTGGTAAGGACAGCTTTCGCAAGAGTTTTTTATTCTCCTCTGACACCCTCCATCCCCGACACACAATCGTAACTAGGGGAATACCCCGATACTAATCCCTTTCCCTGATACCGCTTTTTGTGTCGTAGCACTCATAGTAATTATAGCCATGCATTTGTTTGAGCATGGCATGAGGAAACATGGAAACGATTTCCTACACACGAATAAAGATGCCTCGCGCATAGCATCTCGCGCTCAACATCCCCCACGTTGACTCACTTTTTGTTGAATCACCCCCCGTTGATTTTTCTTGATTCCGTTTTATGACGTGAGCGAGCTGAATGTCGCCCGCGCGAACGCAATTTTAGGATTAAGAAGTTATGCATACGAACTTGGGTACTAACTCGCAACGAGAAATTCGTATCTTGATCGTCGAAGATGTTGTGACCAATGCTGAGTTGGCGGAACGTGAACTGCGTAAGGCGAATATATCTTTCTGTTCAAAGCGGGTGGACACGAAAGACGCTTTTCTTCATGAACTCTCGGACTTCGCGCCCGACATCATTCTTTCGGATTACAGCTTGCCGCAATTTAACGGGCTGGAAGCACTTCGATTGCTCAAGCAGAACAAGTCGGATGTTCCGTTAATTCTGGCTACCGGCTCGCTCACCGAAGAGGTCGCCGTCAGGTGCATGAAAGAAGGAGCGAGTGATTACATTCTGAAGACAAGTTTGACCAGACTGCCCTCGGCGGTGTTGAACGTGCTCGAAAAAGTGGAAGCCGAAAAAGCGAAAGCGGTGGCGGTCACGTCACTGCGGCATAGCGAACAACAGTACCGGCTGATTACGGAAAACACGCGCGACTTGATTTGCGTGCTCGACCTGAAAGGCAACTTCGTTTATGTCAGCCCATCGGTCAGAGAGGGTCTGGGTTACGAGCCGGAAGAATTGATCGGGCGGCGGTCTATCGCCCTTATTCACCCGGACGATAGCGAAATCGTAAAGAAGAGCTTTGTCGAAGGGCTATCAAGCAAAGATAGTTACGCGATGGAACTTCGCTACAAACACCGTAGCGGCGAGTGGCGCGTTTTTGAATCAATCAGGAATTGGGTTCTCGACGAAAAGGGGAATACGCAGAGCGCGGTCGTCGTCTCCCGCGATATCACGGAACGCAAACAAGCGGAGCAGCAGCTTAAACAAAGTGAAGAATGGCTGCGCGCGATTTTTGATGCTTCGCGCGACGGCATCCTCGTTGAGGACAATGGATGCATAGTCTATGTCAACAACGCTTACACGCAGATGCTCGGATACTCTGCGCCGGAGGAGTTGGTCGGCACCAGCATGTCCGCAATATTGTCGCCTGATGATGGCGAACGCATGATGAAATACGGCGAGGCACGACTGCGCGGGGAAACTCCTCCGAGCGTTTATGAATTTAACGCGAAGCGGAAAGACGGTTTGCTGCTCCGCGTTGAAGGCGCAGTCTCGACTTCCGTGATTGCGGGCAAAACATACATCACGACTGCCATCCGTGACATCACCGAACGCAAGCGCATATACGAAGCACTCGGCGAGAGTGAACAGCGTTACCGCTTTCTCGGCGAAGGCATCCCGCATCAAGTTTGGACGGCACAACCCGATGGAAATCTTGATTACGTCAACGAACGGACACTTGAATACTTCGGGCGCACAAATGAGCAGATGCTTGGCGAAGGCTGGCAAAACGTTATTCATCCCGACGATCTACCGATTTGTATTGAACGATGGATGAAGTCGCTTCAGACCGGCGACCCTTACGAAATTGAATTCCGTCTCAAAAATGCGGACGGGACTTACCTCTGGCATCTGGGGCGCGCAACCGCCGGTCGCGGCTCAGATGGCAAGATTATCAAGTGGTTCGGCACGAACACGGATATTGATGACAAAAAAAGGTCGGAAGAAGCATTGGGCGTCGCCCGCGCGCAGTTGGAGACGACGCTCGAAGCCGGCGCGATTGCTACATGGGATTATGACGTTTTGAATAATCGAATCGTCGCGGGTAGTAATCTGGCTAAATTATTTTCCGTCACACCGGAGGAGGAGGTGGGCGGTGCGCTTGAGTACTACACCCGCGCGATACACTCAGGTGATCTCCAGCGCGTAGAGGCAGGAATTGTTGAAGCCTCTGAAAGAGGCAGTAAGTATGAAGAGGAATACCGCGTCGTTCAACCCGATGGCTCGGCGCGTTGGGTCAACGCGCGCGGGCAAGTCGAACGCGACGCGGCGGGTGTGGCATTCAGAATGTCCGGCGTAATGATTGATATCACCGAGCGTAAGGAAGCGGAACAAGCACTGATTGAGAGTGAGGCGCAGCTTCGGCAATCGCAGAAGTTGGAAGCGGTCGGACAGTTAGCGGGCGGCGTCGCGCACGATTTCAACAACCTGTTGACGGTCATCACGGGTTATAGCGACCTTATCCTTAGACGCGCCGAAATAGACGACCCCACGCGCCCGAAACTAGAAGAAATCAAGAAGGCTGCCGAGCGCGCCGCCGCCCTCACGCGCCAACTCTTAGCGTTTAGTCGCAAACAGGTGTTGCAACCCAAAGTGATCGACCTTAACTCCCTTGTGATGGACACGGGCAAGATGCTGCACCGTCTGATCGGCGAAGACGTTGATATGACAAGTGCCCTCGAACCTGAATTAGGACAAATCAAAGCTGATTACGGGCAGGTCGAGCAAGTGTTGATGAACCTCGTTGTCAACGCCCGCGACGCTATGCCGCAAGGCGGCAAACTCACCATTGAGACGGGAAATGTTTATCTGGACGGAGCTTACGCTCGCCAACACATCGCTGTTGAACCCGGAAATTATGTAATGCTCGCCGTGAGCGATACCGGCTGCGGGATGGACGCCGCTACCCAAGCGCACATCTTCGAGCCGTTCTTCACGACGAAAGAAGTCGGCAAGGGGACGGGGCTGGGGTTATCCACCGTCTTTGGAATCGTCAAACAATCAGGCGGCAACATCCGGGTTTATAGCGAGCCGGGTCGGGGAACGACATTCAAAATCTATCTTCCACGAGTTGATGAAGCCGTCGAATCAATTGATCCATGCTGCGAAACAGGGGAGACGCCGCAAGGTTCGGAGACGATATTAATCGTCGAAGACGAAGCGGTGGTGCGTGAGCTTCTGAAAGACTTGCTTGAGATGGACGGCTATCAAGTATTGGTGGCAACCGACGGCGGTGAGGCGTTGCGAATCTGCCGGGAAAATGAAGACACAATCCATTTGATGATTACCGATGTCGTCATGCCGCAGGTGAGCGGACGCGAAGTAGCCCGCAGTGCCGCGCTCATCCGACCGCAGATGCGTGTGCTTTTCATGTCCGGCTATACGGATGATGCTATCGGGAATCACGGCGTGCTCGATTCTGACGTAGCATTTATGGAAAAACCATTCACGCCGGACACGGTGGCGTGCAAGGTGCGCGAGGTGCTTGATGCTTTTCCGACCGAATCGGAGAGTGCCGCTTCGGATGCTAAATCCAAAAAAATCGAGGCGCTCGGAAGCTTGATGAAAACAGCCTACGAAATCATCCTCAACGACCGGCAATCGCCGAGTTTTGAATGAGAAATCAACTCTCCTTCTTATCTAGATATTGACTAAGCCGGATGAGGCTTATCCTCCCTCAAGCCCCAAGATAAACACCCCCGCCCTCAATCCACCCCCGCTAAATTGACAAGCGTGAATGACTGCCACGCGACAATCCCCGAAGTGCGCGAGTGGTGATTGATAAGCGCAGACGGATTTTCAGCAGAATCAAAACTGCTTGGCGTTTGAAATAAGGAAACATGCGATTGAAGCACTCACTAGAGACAGACGGGGTTGAAGCGATCACCCCCAAAAGTTCGTCATGGCGCAACAAGACACGGCTGCTGTTGTTGGCGGCATCCTGCGCGCTGTGGATTTTGTGCGTCGGCGTCGGGCTATCGGTTCTATGGAGTTATGAAAACTCGCCGGGCGACGCCGCTATACCCTATGCTCAACTTCCCTCCGACAGTCAGATCAAGTCCCTGCCCGGTCGCGCGACACTCGTTATGTTGGTTCACCCGCATTGCCCTTGCACACGCGCCAGCATCGGCGAACTAGCTTTGCTCATGGCGCAGGCTCAAGGACGTGTGACGGCAAACGTGCTCTTCCTCAAGCCGTCAGGATTTACGGATAACTGGGAGCAGACAGACCTTTGGCAGAGTGCCGCGCGCATCCCCGGCGTACAAGTCTTGAAAGACGAGGACGGCAAGGAGGCGAGGCGCTTCAACGCCGCGACATCCGGGCAGACCATGTTGTATGACGCCGGTGGACGCCTTCTGTTTAGCGGTGGCATCACGGGCGCGCGCGGGCATTCAGGCGATAACGCGGGGCGCAGCGCCATCGTCGCGCTCTTGACCCGAGGCGAAACAGGGCAGACGGAAACCGAAGTATTCGGCTGCCCCCTCTTTAGCGAAAACTCAGAGTGCCGGATGGATGAAATGAATCATGCAACACATAGCCACTAACCACGAGACAGACAACCGCGCTCGCCCGTCAATCAAAGATAGAGCCACAGACCTTTTCCACGAACACCGGCAAAATATCTTCAAACAGACCGACCGCCTGTTTGCGATTCTGATGG
>JBGTMR010000260.1:0-6556 GCA_041743485.1 Pyrinomonadaceae bacterium | reverse complement strand
GTTGAACGGTGTGTGCGTCAATCCGGCAGGGGTGTCCCGAACGCCGACGCTGCTGCAAAGCCGCGTGAAGTCCTTCTGCGAGGTATCGCCGTTTGATGTTGAAGACGGTACTGATGCCGACTCCGATCACGGCGGCGATGTCGTCACGGCGGCGATGTCGGAGGGGGCGTGTTGGCGGTGAAGTAAATCTAAGGATGCGGGCGCGCGTCTGGACTCTCGCCGATGGCGTGCCTTTGGTGGGTGAAATTTTCAAAGAGCGGAGTTCGTTATTGCTGTTTTTGTTTATTTCAACAGAACCTAATGCTGTCAATTTCTTCTAAAATTCACTTAACAGACGCTCACAGTCGTGCGGCAAAACACCGGCTTCAATTAAAGGTACGGGCGGCTTCAGATTTTCATCAAGCAAAACGGGGAACTTGGAACCCGCGCCCCCTACCTGTTCGTTTCGACTGCCGAATACTACTTTTGCTGATTTGCGTTTGACGAATCGCATAAGAACACATCCAGCACGGTTCGACGTTGGTGTACAACGTGCCGCCGGACAAATCTATAGTTTCCAAAGTTCGGCACGCCTCGCGCAACGCTTCGATTTCGGCGTGTGCCGTCGGGTCGTTTTTCGACTTTACCGATTCGATACCTTCGGCGATGATTCTCTTGTTCAACACAATCAGAGAACCTACGGGCGCGTCGCCGCGTTGCAAAGCGATGCGTCCAAGCTCCAGACACCGCCGCATAAAATCTTCGTCATCAGACATCGGCTTCGCCTCTGATTCGTTTTAGTTCGGCTTCAAGTTTCTCGATGTGCGCGTAAAGCGGTTGGTTCATCTTTCTAACACGTCAAATACACGTACTTTAGGATTTCATTCCACCGCCGAAAGGGATGGATTTATTCAGACTCATCCATACATCATTTTAGGGACTAAGGAATAAACGTCGTCAAGCGAGACACTATTTTCGCACGTGGAGAACGAACGCTTGCCCGCACGTCGAAGCCGCCTGAACTGCCTTTGCGTCTGCCACCCAGCACACGCACCGCAGGCACGGCGAACGTCCGCGTCTCGTTCAAAGTTTTCTATTGCAGTTACGACACCGGAGGTAGCTGCCGTGTCAAGCCATTGACTTGGAATTTGCCCGTCGAAATTACGACGCAAAAGGACGCGCCGCGCGTCATCAACGCGCAAAGCGAAATCATTTTAGGCTCAAGCCGCCCTTCGTACTGACGACACTGGTTGTTTAGGCTTCACGCCACTGTTTTCCAAGCCTGTTCAGACATCAGTGGCGGTTTAGCGTATTCGCCCGCGCCTTCCTAACCCTGTGCGCCGCCGCTTTATATTTCTGTTGTTCACAACCTGACACGGCGAGAATTCGGAAGTGCTACCCACCTCCGTGCCTTGTACAGGGGTCGCCGTGCAGTTGACGACGCCGCTGGTGACACCGACGGGGAAGGCGAAGGAGATGGCTACGGGAGCGATTCCTCTCGCGTCCGCCCGCACGTTCAGCTTGCCGCTGACGGCGGGGCGAACCGGTGACTGTGTGTTGTTACTTGAACATTGGGCGGCGGTACTGAAGTACCAGTGAACCGTAAAGTCTGAGTTGGGTGTACTCGGCAGAGTAAAGTTCACCGTCACGGCTCTGTTCGTTTCGATGGGGTCGAGGGCAAACGTGGTGTCATCGGAAGACGAGTTCTTATGCGCCGGATCAAGGGTGAGAGAAGTGGTGAAGGAAGCGGGTTCGGGAAAGTTTTGCAAGAAGTTCGCGCCCGCGTCCGTGTCGAGCGGATCGTTCGGGGTGATGCCGGGATTGCCGAGGTCAACGCCGAGTCCGGCATTTCCGTATATCAAATTGTCATCGAGTTCGTTTCTGACGCCGGGATTACGGTTATCGGGAATCGTGACGCCGTTCGTGCCGTTGCACGCGATTGTATTGCTGCGGATGGTATTGGTGGTTGAATCGGCGTCAATGAAGACACCGCTTCCGTTGTTACCGAGACAGGCATTGCCGCTCACGTCCGTGCCGATGAAGTTGTTCTGCACGAGAATGCCTCTGCCGCCGCTGCCCGTCGGCGTCTCCATCCCGCTCCCTTTCAAACTGGGGACGGCACGGTTATTGAAAATCCCGATGGAGACGCCGTTACGATTATTGCCGGAAATGATATTACGCATTTCGGGCGCGAGTCCGCCGATAGAGTTCTCGGCGGAACCCGTGACGATGGTGATAAAGATGCCGTCTTGTTGGCGGATGGCGAGGCTCTGCGTTCCGGCGGCGTTAGTCCCGATGAAGTTGCCCTGTATTTGATTGCCGCGCGATTCGCCATCCGGCGTTACGTCGGTCGGACCGCCGTAGAGTTCGACGCCCGCGAAAGCATTGCCGGAGATGATGTTGCGCGCTCCGGCGACGCTGCCGCCGACGGTGTTGCGACTCGAATTGACGAGATACACGCCGTCAACCTGATTGGGGCTGATGGAAACGTTGCCGCCAACGTCCGTGCCGATAAAGTTTCCCTGTACAAGATTTTCGCTTACGCCAAGACCGAGCGTGACGCCCGCGAAAGCATTGCCGGAGATGACGTTGCGCGCCGCGACGGTCGTGCCGCCGATGCTGTTGCCCGAAGTACCGTCCAGCAGAAGACCTATGCCGCCGATAGCATTACCGACGGCGGACGTGCCGCCCGCATTCGTGCCGATAAAGTTTCCTTGTACGAGATTGCCGCTTGCAAACCCGATTATGACACCGGAGTTTTCGCCGCCGGAAATAATGTTGCGCGCACCCGCCGTAGTTCCGCCGATGACGTTGCCGTCACTGATGTCAGCGATGATGCCGACGCCCGCGCCTCTGCCACCCGTCGAGGTCGCACCGTTCGCGCCGATGCCGACGTAATTTCCGCGCACCTGATTGGTCGCTCCGAGTATTCCGATACCGCCGTTCAAGCCGCCCGAAACAATGTTCCGCGCCGCCACAGTCGTGCCGCCGATGGTGTTGCCCGAACCGGCGATTGACACGGCGAGACCTTCGCTTCGATAACCGTTCGCGCCGCTCAAATCCGTGTCAAAAAAGTTACCTTCAATCAAACAATTATTGCCGAGCAGAGAAATTTGACCGCCGTTGAAACGGTTGATGACCAAGCCCCGCACGACGCAATTGTTCGCCCTTATCCCCAAACCGGGCGGGGCGGGCGTGCCAGCCGGGACGAAACTGGCGTTTGTGCCGTTTAATTCGATAAGCGGATTACCGGCAAAACCCGGCTGCGTCGTGCCGTCAATCGTCACCGTGTCCTCGATAATCGGGAGGGCGGTTTGCGGCGTAATCGTCCGCGCACCCGAACCGATTTGGAATCTGATGGTGTCCGAACCCTGATTGGCGTTGGCGTTGATAATCGCTTGACGGAGCGAACCGGAACCACTGTCGTTGATGTTGGTCACGGCGGTGGAAAGCGTTCCCGTGCCGGATAGTGTCAGCGTGTAATTGCCGGTAACATTCGGGCTGAAAGATGTCGCATAGATGGTATATGTCCCGTTCGCACCCAGCGTGAGAAAGCCGCCGCCCGCAGGGATGCGCGAGTTCGTACCGCCGCCGCCGTCGTCGTCTTCAAGAAAATCTCCGTTGGGAGCGATGATGACGAGAAACGTGTCGAAAGCCGCCGACATCGTGACGGCGATTTGTTGATTCGTCGCGCCGTTGAAAGTGTAGGTATCAACGTAAGAACCGGCGCGCGGACTTCCCGGTTGAAAGATGCAATCGGTCGTGGTCAAAGCTTCGTTCACCGTCTGCCCGACCCTGATGGGTAAGACCGGACAGCCGCCAAAACTCTCGACGCTCAATGCGAGCGTGTAATTGCCTGTGACTTCGGGACTGAAAGACGTGGCGAGAATCGTGTACGTCCCGTTCGCGGGGAGAGTGATAAAACCGCCGTCGGGCGGGATGCGCGAATTAGTGTTGTCGCCGCCGTCGTCATCTTCCGCGATAAACGATCCGTTGGGAGCCTGTAAATAAAGATAGGTGTCGAAGTTGGTTGACGACATGCTGATAGCGATGTTCTGACCCGCGATGCCGTTGAAAGAATAAGCGTCAAAGTAAGAGCCGCCGCGCGTGCCGGGCAGGAACACGCAATCGGTCGTGCTTAACGCTCCGTTAATCGTTTGTCCGAAGTCAATAGGAGTTCTCGGACAGCCGCTCCCGAAAGGCATTTGAGGCGACGCTTCGGCGGAAGCTTTAAGCTTCGACGTTGATTCATTGCGGGCAGACGTGGCGACGGGCGCGTCGCCGAAACGGGTATCGCTTTTCTGCGACGGAAAAATTGTTTCCTCGCCCGCGACACTTACGCCCCTCTCACTTTGAATTGTCGTTCGCACGACTTTCGGCAGGCTGTGTCCGCGTTCGAGTATCGCCACATCATCCAGCCCGTCCGCATCGAGCCGCATCGGAAGCACCGCCGCCACCGCGCTCTCCGCATCCACCGTCACACTCATCAACTGCGTCGCTTGCGGCAACTGTTTCGATAACACCGTCTCGCGCCGCCAGACGTTCGCGGGACTGTCCGCGAACGTGTTTTTCTCAAGTTCCCGGTGCAACACCTGCACCGCCCCGTCTTCGGTGAATACCGAAATCTCGCTTTTACCATTCTGTTTGCCGGACGCACCGACGGCAATCAACTTTATCGTTTCCGTAAAATCCTGCTTCTCGATTTGCGCCGGGCGCACTTCCGCTTGCCGTCCGGCATCAAGCGACGACTTACGGTCGCGCCCATGTACGATTACCAGTTCGCGTCCGGCGGCGATTGCCAAGTCCGTTGTGTATTCGTCGTCCAACTGCCCGAAGGCAAGCGATGTCGCTTCGGCAGACAGGGCAAAAAATTCGGGTTGGGCGCGCAATGCGCCAAGCGGATTCTCGAACACTACCACCGCGTATTCACCCGCCGCCGCGACTCCGACCACGATGTCCGTCAGCCCGTCGGCGCGATTGATTTCACCCGTGACCAACGCGGTCACACCGCCCTGCAAGCTGATGATTCTCTCTTGACCGAAGCCGCCGCGCCCGTCGCCGGGAAGCCAACCTAAGACGTTCGCGCCGCGCGTCGCCGTCACCACATCCCAATGACCGTCAGCATCGAAATCGCCCGCCCCCAAGAAGTCGGGGGTGGCGGTAACGGGGAAGATGCGCGCCGATGAAAGAAAAGGCGCGTCGGTGAAAGTGTTGTCGGCTTTCCGCTTCTGTGCTTCAAGACTGTTCGGGTAGATTGCATCGGCATTGCCCCGATGAAGAGTGACGCCGCCCTTATCCTCAAGCGCGTAACCGCCAACAAGGTCAGGCACGCCGTCTTCGTCAAAGTCCGCCGAAGCGAGCGAGATAGGGCGCGCTTCATTGCGCTCGAACATGACTTTCAAGTTCTCGTCTCCGACATAGTTTGTGAGAACGGCGCGTTTGTTCACCAACAAACTTTCAGAAATGCGTTTCGGAGTTTTGCGCGCTCCGGCTTGTCCTTCGGCTTCGGCAACAACCGTCCAATTAGTTAGCAACAATGAAGAAGCCGGAATGACAAGCGTGATAATCAATACGGTGCTGAATATCACGAGACGTGTAGTTTGATTTGCGGTCAATGGACATGGCGCGGATGGAGTGAGGTTCTTGCGGGTTCTCATCGTGTTTTCTTTCTAAGCGGGTAGGAGCGGAAACATGTTCTCATAGAGAACAGAAATGTTATTCAAACGAGGTGGCGCACAGTATAAACACTGGAAAGAGGTTTAGCGTAACCGGGCGCGTCTGCCAAGACCTGTGCCGCGACGCTTGGCATCGTCATTGGCAATCGTCCCCGTAGCTTGCGACCGTGAAATGGTCGCGTTGGTCGGCGTCGTGAGATTGAGGTGAAAGGTTTCGTTCGGCTCAAACGTAGTGTCGCCGAGGACCACGACCGTCATCGTTCGGCTCGTCTGACCGGGAGCGAATGACACTGTGCCGGAATTTGGCATGTAATCGTCGTTCGCTGTCGCCGTGCTATTCGCCGTCGCAAAGCCAACCGTCACGGTCTGCGTACTCGCCGCCGACAGCGTGAGTGTGAACGCCGCGTTTGTCGTGCCGCGATTGCCTTCCATTACCGAGACATCAGCAATGGAGAGCGACAACGGCGGGGGAGCGTCATTCACAGGCAAACACGCCGAAAACTCGGATGTGCTGCCGTCGGGGTCGGTCGCTGTGCAGTTAATCGTGCCGGATTGCACGCCGACGGGGAACGCGAACGGAAAGTTGAACGGGGCGTTGCCGTTCGCGTCAGTCTGCACGTTCGCCACTCTGCCCACGGCGAGTTGGGGAGTCATCTGTTGGTTTGCGGAACACTGTGCCGACGAACTGAAATACCAGTGAATGGTGTGGACGGTGTTTGGCGTGCTGTTAAGCGAACCCCTGACGGTGATGCTGCCCAGAGGTTTGGCGGAGCCGTCGCCGGCGTTTGCGACCTCCGCACCATCGAAGGCGGGGGATGAAGCTGAAGTTAAAGTCGGAAAGTTTTGCAGGAAGTTAGCACCGACATCCTCGTCGCGCGTGTCATTGGGCGTGATGCCCGCGT
>JBGTMR010000259.1:0-6123 GCA_041743485.1 Pyrinomonadaceae bacterium | reverse complement strand
GAAGACTTGCTCGCCGGAATGAAAGAGATTGAAGGCGGATGGTCGGAGCGCGTCTTGACGATGCAGCGCAACTGGATAGGCAGAAGCGTCGGAGCGTACATAGATTTTCCGTTGCAGGAACGCGACGAAAAAGTGCGCGTCTTTACCACGCGGATTGATACCGTTTTCGGAGCGACGGCGATTGTGCTTGCCGCCGAACATCCGCTGGTTGAGACGCTAGTTGAAGGTTCAATGCTGAAAGATGACGTGATGAATTTCGTCAATCGCGTCAAGGAAGAACGCGGGCGCACGACATCGGAAGTCGTCACCGAAGAAGTCGAGAAGGAAGGCGTGAGTACGGGCGTGTTCGCCGTCAATCCGTTTAGCGGCGAACAGATTCCGGTGTGGATTGGAAACTACGTTTTGATTAACTACGGTGCGGGTGCGGTAATGGCGGTTCCCGCGCACGACGAACGCGATTACGAGTTCGCACAAAAATATACTTTGAGCATTCGCCGCGTCATCGCGCCCATTACGCACGCGGATGAGCCGGGCGGCTTTGAAGCGAGTTTTGATGAAGACGTATCCGTAGAGATGACGACCGCTGAAACCGGATACGGGATGCTTGTCCATTCCGGTGAGTGGAGTGGCAAACTGTCGCAGGACGCGATGAACGAGATGGCGGCGCACGCCGAAAAGGAAGGCTTCGGCGGAGCGGCGGTGACGTATCGTTTGCGCGATTGGGGGATTTCGCGGCAAAGGTTTTGGGGCGCGCCGATTCCGATTATCTACTGCGACGAACACGGCGCAGTTCCCGTGCCGGAAAAGGATTTGCCCGTGCGTCTGCCCGACCACGCCGAGTTCACGGGGACGGGACAATCGCCGCTCACCACCGTTAAAGAGTTTGTCGAAACGCTGTGTCCGACGTGCGGCAAAGCTGCGCGACGCGAAACGGATACGATGGACACGTTCGTTGATTCGTCGTGGTACTACTTTCGTTATTGCGACCCGCGCAACGCGAACGCCCCGTTCGATAAAGAAAAGGTCGCGTACTGGCTTCCGGTTGACGAGTACATAGGCGGCATCGAACACGCCGTGATGCACCTTTTGTACACGCGCTTCTGGACGAAGATGATGCGCGATTTGGGACTTGTGAAGTTCGATGAGCCGGTCAAAAACCTTTTGACGCAAGGCATGGTGACGAACATCGTCGAAAGCACGAACGAGTGGAAAGCGATGTCGAAAAGCTTGGGCAACGGCATTGACCCGGACGAGATGATCGGGATTTACGGCGCGGACGCAGTGCGTATCTTTACGATGTTCGCCGCCCCGCCGGAAAACGAATTGCGCTGGATGGAAACTGGCATCGAAGGCGCGGTCAGATTCCTGCGTCGCGTTCACTCCGCCGTGTATCGTTGGCGCGGTAACTTTGAAAACGTGTCGGGTGCGATGAATCAAGTTCAAACAAACGACGTGCAAACAGAGGCTGTGCATGATGGTACGAAGTCGGAAGCGCGCGGCTTGCGGCGCATCACGCATCGCACGATTGAGCGCGTGACGCATGATTTTGAGCGGCTTCATTTCAATACTTCGATTGCTGCTTTGATGGAACTCATGAACGCCGTCGGTGACTTGAAAGCGACGCCGGAGAGCGCGACACACGAAGAACGATTTGCGATTCGTGAAGCACTCGAAGCGATGGTCATCATGCTCGCGCCGTTCGCGCCACACGCGGCGGAAGAGATGTGGGAAGGCTTGGGACACACGGGCGGGATGCTTCAGGGAGAGGGAAGCGGGGCGCGTTGGCTCGTCGCGGATGCCGAACTTGCCCGCCAAGATGAATTGGAAATCCCTGTGCAGATAAACGGCAAACTGCGTTCGCGCATCATGGCGTCGCCCGATGCGGCGGAAGACGAATTGCGCGCGGCGGCTCTCGCGGATGAGAAAGCGCAAAGCTTTATTGAAGGGCGCGAAGTCGTGAAGGTCATCGTCGTCCCGCGCCGTCTCGTTAATATCGTGATTAGCGTGAGTTCGACATAAGACGTTCCGCCCCCGAAGCCCCGTCAGGGGCAACACAGTAATAGCCCACGGCGTAAGCCGTGGGTGCGATGATGATAAAGAATCAAAGCCCCGCAAGGGGCGACACAAGTTGTGTCGCCCCTTGCGGGGCTTTCGTCTCATGTGTTCGGTTCCCACGGCTTACGCCGTGGGCTATGATTATGCCGCCTCTACGAGGCTGAAAACCATTCATCGCGCCGCACGTTAATTGAGTGAAACGGGCGTTCGGTCAAGACAGTTTCGATTCCTTCGTGATAGGGTTGACGCGCTCCGAAGTTGAATTTCAGGAAAGCTTTTTATGTTGATTATGAATCGTAAATCTCGTTCTACCGCGCGCTCAATAATAAGTTTAATCATGCGCCGTTATCCGGCGGCGAAACTGGGTGCGTTTTTCATGCTCGCGGTCTTGGCATTCTCCGGCGGTTGCCGGAACACGGAAACCGTTGTGACGCAAAACACCGCGCCATCAAATCAAACACCGAACGCGCGCACGCAATCCGCGACGAAAACCGACGAACTTCCCGCCGCCGCTCTGACCGCTTCCGCCTCGTTGCTCGGTGGCGGCACAGTTCGCCTTGAAGATTACAAAGGTAAAGTCGTGGTGCTTGATATGTGGGCGACGTGGTGTCCGCCGTGCCGCGCAGAGATTCCGCACCTCGTTGATATTCAACGCGAATACGGCGGACGTGTCGAAGTCGTCGGTTTGACGACCGAAGACCCGGCGACGACGACCGAAAAAGTCAAAGCCTTCGCCGAACAATTCGAGATTAACTACAAAGTCGGTTTCGCCGCGCCGGAACATAAACAACTCGTCGTGATGGGCGGCGGCACGATTCCGCAAACCTTCGTCATCAGCCCCGAAGGGCGCGTCGTGCAGCACTTTCCCGGCTTTCACCCGACGAAGACCATTCCGGCGATGCGACAAGCAATCGAACAGGCACTCGCAAAAACGGGTTGAGTTTCGAGTGGGGTTTAAGTTTAGTTAGCCCAAACAAAAAACGTCGCGCATGAATCAACTTCATGCGCGACGTTTTTGTTTATACGACAATCTTCGCCGTAACCTTTAATGTGAATCGCGTTCGTGTTCGAGCGCGGCTTCGGCTTCTTCCTGAAGTCTGCGACCTTCTTGTTCGCGTTCTTCGTCGCCCATGCCTTGCGCGACGGATTCTTTGGCGCGTCCTTCGATGCGCTTCATCTCGGCTTCGACGCGCGCCTCAACTTGATCAATCACGGCGGGTTCGCCCGATTCTTCTTGAGTCACAACTTTATCCGAGTCAATTTCCATGTTCATTTTTGCTCTCCAATCCACAATGATTTTCCGTAATATTACGCGCTCACGCGCACCGCTTAAACAATTCGATTTCATCGTTTTGCAAAACCGCGCTGCATCGTCTCACTCCGCTTCGCACATCGTCAATCATCTTTTTCTTGACGTTACCCGATAAGCTGCTTACTATCCTCCGGCAAGTTCGAGTCTCGCACGCTTCTTCGAGTTTTCAATTCACGTGGATAAGTTTTCAAAACAAATGCAGCCGCGAACCCAACGCCAGCGCGAAATCTTCGATTACATCGTGCGCTTCATCGAGCGTCACGGTTACGAACCGTCTTACACGCAGATTGCGCGTCACTTCGGTTTGTCATCGAAAGCGACCATTGCCAAGCACGTCGAAGCTTTGGAGAAACGCGGTCTGCTTTCGCGTCATCGCGGCGGCGACGGTGCTTTTTCACTTAACGTCGAAGAAGCGATTGACGATCAGATTTGCGACGTGCCTCTACTCGGTCGCATCGCGGCGGGCGAGCCGATTGATACGATTGAAGAAGCAAACAACACGATTCACGTTCCGCGCTTTCTCTTGGGGCGCACACGTCCGACGGAAGTTTATGCCCTGCGTGTCGTCGGCGATTCGATGATTGACGAACACATTTGCGACGGCGACATCGCGTTAATCGAAAATCGCGTTGAAGCCCGCTCCGGTGAAATAGTCGTCGCCCTTATCGAAGATTCACGCGCGACGCTCAAACGCTATTATCCTATGGGAACGCACATCGAACTTCGTCCCGCCAATTCGCAACTCGCGCCGCTTCGTCTGCCCGCCGCGCAAGTTGCCGTGCAAGGCATCTTTCGCGGCTTGCTGCGACCTGCTCATTGAATTTTTGATGCATTGCCTGAAGTCGTGACACTTTTCCGTCCCGTTAGGGACGACCAATAGTAGCCCAGCGATTTATCGCTGGGTAAAGCATGGATGAAGTTCCAGAGTCCCGTCAGGGACGGCTGAAGCCGGAAAATCAGCCGTCCCTGACGGGACTCTTAAATCTGTTTCCTGAATTTGTCCCAGCGATAAATCGCTGGGCTATTATCGAAGCGTCCCTGACGGGACGAAGATGCATCTCTAATTCAAGTGAGTTAAGCTTTCTCTCTCCTTCGTTTCCTAAACGGACAACACACCGCGCAACGTGTACGGCTTTCGTTTGCCGTGAGTGGTTGTGTGCCGTTTCTCCGCGTTTGACGAGTTGGCATAATGATTGCCCGAACAGTTTTCAAACAACACGACCATACACGGCAAACCGTCGGCGCATTTCGCGTCGGCAAGGTTTCATGCCACCGAAGAATCACAAGGAGAAATATCAATGACCGAAAAAATAGAATCCACAAACACAAAAAAAAGAGTCGCCATTCTTATCGAAAACCACGTCGAGGATGCCGAGTTCACGATTCCATACACCGCGCTCAAGCAAGCCGGAGCGGAAATAACAATCTTGGGTTCGCGTCTCAACGAAGCGTATCAGGGCAAGCAGGGCAAGGTTTCGCAGAAAGCCGACGCGACCACGACCGATTCGCGTCCCGAAGATTTCGATGCCGTCGTGATTCCCGGCGGGCAGGCTCCCGACATCATGCGAACCAACAAGAAGACCGTGCGCTTCGTTCAAGACGCGGTGAATCAGGGCATACTCGTCGCGGCGATTTGCCACGCTCCGCAAGTTCTTATTGAAGGCGATTTGCTGAAAGGTAAAAACGCGACGGGCTTCACTTCGATTCGCAAGGATATGGAAAACGCGGGCGCGAATTTCACGGATGAACCGCTCGTGATTGACGGCAATCTCATCACCTCGCGGCGTCCCGGCGATTTACCGATTTTCACGACCGCGATTCTCAACCGTCTCGGCTTAACGGGCGATATGAATTTGCCTTCTGAAACCGACTTCACCAATCAGGGTTGGCGCAGTCTCGGCGAAGATTGGGGCGGCTCGACGAAAGATGAAATCGTTGACGGCATCAACACCGCGATTCGCGGCGAACGCTATGCGATGACGGCGTTCGAGCAGTACACCGACAAGGTTTCCGATGCCACGCTCAAAACGACGTTCACCGAAATACACGCCACTAAAACGCGCCACATCCAAATGCTCGAAGCGCGTCTCGCCCAACTCGGCGGAACGGAATCCCTGCAAGCCGCCGGAAGCGGGGCGTGGGCGACGCTCAAAAGTTGGCTGCAATCCAACAGTGAATTAAGCGTCTTGCAACGCGCGCTCGGCGATCTGCAAACCGGAGTCGTGGATGCGTACAACTTCCGCAATCAATTCACCGACCCCGTGACCGCGCAAATCTTCGACGACATCGCGGTTGATACGGCGAAGGACGAAGCCCGCGTCGCGGAACTGTTCCTCGCACGCAAACCCAAAGACGACCGCACCTCCTCCGCCTCACCGACCACCGGAGCGGCTGTGAGTGCGTAAGGTATGTGAGCGGTTAAAATCAAAAGTGCGCGCTTAACTTGTATAAGCGCGCACTTTTGATTAACGAATGATGTAAGCCACCTGTCAGAGTTGAACTGACGACCTATCGATTACGAATCGATTGCTCTACCACTGAGCTAAGGTGGCGCGGAAGAAGCGAAAGCATACGAAGCGAGAAGCGAACGTGTCAAGCGAGACGCTAAAATTGGTTCAGAAGGAGCATGAAATGAACGATAACGACGCGGAAATAAAAGATACGATGGTCGAAGCTAAACCTTATCACACGGGCGATGAAGACGCAGGGCGCGGAGTGGAGATTGAACAGGAATCCGCCGAAGCGATGAACAGCGA
>JBGTMR010000258.1:0-14758 GCA_041743485.1 Pyrinomonadaceae bacterium | reverse complement strand
CATTTTGCTTTTCAATTGCCACTATATGGAGAACACACCAAGATACCGATTTCTGTTTAGCATTACACTCTGCAGAATGTTAGCTTTTCGCCATTCAAAGGGGCAGATGAAGCCTTGTCATAATCCGAATCTTGGTGTGCGCGGCATATAGCTTTAGCTAGTGGACAACATTGCCAACGAAAGGAATTTACATAAAACATGGATCGCTTTCGCATCACGGGCGGGCAAACACTCGCGGGTACGATTCGCATCAGCGGCGCGAAAAACTCTGCGTTGCCCTGTATGGCAGCCGGTATTCTTTCAGGCGAAACCGTTACGCTTCACAACGTCCCTTACGTCCGCGATTGTCTTACGATGCGGCGGCTCTTGGAAGACTTAGGCGCGACGGTTTTAACGCCCGAACTTCACACGCATAAAATCACTGCCGCCAATATCGAAGTTTATGAAGCACCTTATGATTTGGTGAAAACGATGCGCGCGTCCGTCCTCTCCTTAGGTCCTCTCGTCGCGCGTTTCGGCAAAGCGAAAGTCTCCTTGCCCGGCGGGTGTGCCATCGGCACGCGCCCCGTAGATTTGCATTTACGCGGACTCGAAGCACTCGGCGCGCATGTCACACTCGAAGCCGGATACGTCGTCGCACGCGCTCCCGAATCCGACGACGGCGGGCGTCCGCGTCTGCGCGGCGGAACGGTGGACTTCGAGAAAATCACCGTCACAGGAACGGAAAACTTGATGATGGCGGCAAGCCTCGCGCGCGGGCAGAGCGTCTTGAACAACGCCGCGTGTGAGCCGGAAGTCGAAGACCTCGCCGCGCTGCTCAATCGCATGGGGGCGCGCATACGCGGGGCGGGTACGCCGCAAATCACGATTGACGGCGTGGATAAGTTGGGAACGGCGGAACACACCATCATTCCCGACCGCATAGAAACCGGCACGTTCATCATCGCCGCCGCGATTACGGGCGGCGACCTCGAAATCAAAGACTGTGTTCCCGCGCATTCCGCCGCCCTCATCGAACGCTTGCGCTGTGCCGGTGTGGACATCGAAGAAGTCAACCCAAGCACGCTCCGCGTCCGTTGCGACCTTGCGAATCTGAAAGCGTGCGACGTGACGACGCGCGAACATCCCGGCTTCCCGACCGACATGCAGGCGCAGTTTATGGCACTGATGACACAGGCGCGCGGCACATCGAACATCACCGAAACGATTTTCGAGAATCGCTTTATGCAAGTCGCGGAGATGATGCGTATGGGGGCGAACATCACGACGCAGGGCAACACCGCGCACGTCGAAGGCAAGCGGGAACTCATGGGAACGCGCGTTCAAGCTTCCGACCTTCGCGCTTCAGCGTGTCTCGTTCTCGCCGGACTCGCCGCGACGGGCGACACCATCATCGAGCGCGTCTATCACATTGACAGAGGCTACGAAAAAATCGAATCCAAACTCCGCCACGTCGGAGCGCACATCGAACGCCTCCGCGAATCCATGACCGCCCCGCTTGCGTAAAACTCAAATCTTTACCTTGTTCCTGTTAATCGGGCAGAAAGAGTTAAAATGCCGGAAGCGGCTTGCTTGCCGAAACCCAATCTGTTTTTCGTGAGGTGTAAATTGATGTCACAAAATACTAATGCGCCAAGCCAAGAACGCTCCGCTCATCCGACCCGACCGCTTCCACCGACGCCAATTCAAATTCGTGAAGCTCTCGCACGGTTGCGGGAAGCAAGCGAAAAACTGCCGCCCGTTGATGCCGTCGCCATCGTTCGCCAAAGCCGTGACCTGCCGATTCAGGAAAGCCGATGATGGTTGTCATAGATGCGAATCTGCTTGTGGCATTGGTTAGCGGCGACCCGCGCGGTAATCTCGTTCAACAGCAATTCTTGAAGTGGGTTAATGACGGCACTGAACTTCACGCTCCGGCGTTAGCCCGATATGAAGTAGCCAACGCGCTGACGAGGCTTATCGTTGCCAAAGCATTTCCCGCAGATGAAGTCGAAGAAGCATGGATGAATCTTGCCGTTTTGCCGATTACTTATCATTCTTCCGTAGATGCCAAGCGAGTGGTAGAAATTTCTCTGCGCTTGGGACGACAAAATGCTTATGACGCGGCATACATTGCTCTCGCCGAATCTTTGGGCGCGGAATTGTGGACGCTCGATAGTCCGCTTTATCGTAATGCGTCCATGTACGGTTTTGCCGTGCAACTCGTCAGCTAAACGCGGTTTTTCGGAAATTGAATATGAACCAATCTTGCCTTTTCTGTCGCATCGTCTCCGGTGAAATCCCTACGCAGTTGATTTACGAAGATGAAATCTGCGTCGCCTTCAACGACATCAACCCGCAAGCCCCCGTCCATGCCCTCGTCATCCCGCGCGACCACATCACATCACTCGCCCACACGCGCCCGCAAGACGGCGCGACGCTTGGACAACTGATGCTCGTCGCCGCCCGCATTGCGGAAGACAAGGGCATCGCCGCCACCGGATACCGCACCGTCATCAACACCGGGGCGGACGGCGGGCAGAGCGTCCTTCATCTTCACGTCCACGTCTTAGGCGGACGCGCGTTCGGTTGGGGACCCGGATAAAGATGAATTGAAAGCAATTAAGCGAAAGGAAGAAATACAAAACCATGCGTTACGCCGTGATTGTTGAAGAAGGAGAGAACGAGTTTCGGAGCGTATGCGCCGGATTTGCCGGGCTGCATAGCCATCGGCGAAACAAAAGAGGAAGTATTGACATTAGTTTCGGAAGCGATTGAGTTTCATATCGAAGGATTGCAAGAGGACGGCGAGATGATACCCGAACCTTCATCAAGCATTGAATACGTCGAGGTATGTGCCGCCTAGTCCAAATTGTTGTTTGCTTCATAGCTCACGCTCCAACAGCACGCTCACCTTGTCCGTTGCGAACAGGTCACGCACCGTAAATCCCTCTTTCACTAACCTGTTCATAATTTTCAATGTCTCTTTTGACAAAGGCGCAAACTCAATTTGCACCTTGCCTGCCGCAGCGTTCTCTGCCTCTTGGAACTCGAACTTCAGCACTTTGTATTCGCGGCGCGTGCCGTCGGTAATCGCTCTTTGCTCGAAGATTAGCTTGTTCTCCGTCCCTAGCTTGTCTGGATACATCATCCGGTAAATTGCACCGCCTGCCTGTAGCTTTGCCAGTTGCTTCTCGAAGTCCTTCTTCTTTGCGTCCAACCAGACATAGGAAACAGGCGTTGTGGTTTCGCGGTCGCGGTACATCACGCCGATGCCGTCGTTGACGAATGCTAAGCGAAAGCCTCGCCCTGCCAACTCGTTGACTTGTTTTTCCAAATTACTCTGTCCCCGCCATGATGCCCTGATAACTTGCACTTCCGGTTTGCTCGCTGAACCTTCGTCATCGTCTGCCGGTTGTTTATCGTACCCAAGCAAAATCTCGTATTTCGAGAAGGCATGAGTTGGGTAAAAACCTTTAGCTAATTGCTCATTAAGGGCGGTTGTCATTTCGACATCCGGTTTGCCACCCCAACTCGGAACATTGCTTACCAGTGCATATTGTTTCGCTTGCTCATTGCCCTTTACTCGTTCGAGCAGAAACAAGTCTGTGTATTCGCAGTCATCTTCGATGATGTTATCGTCAGGGTTGAAAGCGGTACTTCCACATGACCTGCTAACGAACAAGTGGCTGATTACACGAAATCCTTGCTCCGCCATTTCTGCATATTTCCGCTCGAAGCCGTTTTTGGAGAAGAAGAGTTTGCTGGTCGTCTTGAAATGGGCGTACTCGTGTTGAGTTTCATCTAACGTAACAATCGCCACTGGGTAGCCATAATCCACAACCGACATCATCTTATAGCCTTGTGCTCCAGCTTCGTTCATATGCTCAACAAAACTGTTATACCTTGATTGAATCGCTCTATCTACCTCTGCAAACTTCAAACGAATTCTTCCTTCATAGCTTGTCGGAAAAATAATTTTGTGCTTGTCCGCATTCGGGTCAATAACAAACTTCGGCTTGGCATCAACTAGCTTCGGCGGCGCGACCGGTGGCATCGGAGTCGGCGTTGGTGGCGGCTGGACGGTTCGACCGGATTGCGCGAAGGCAATCGGCAACGACATCGCTGAGACGATAGCCAGAGTTAGTGAGATTGCGACAGCGTGAATCGTCGTTTTTGTTTTCATGTTAGGGGTGCAAAGCATTCGTTCTGCAAAGGGTTTCGGTTCAGTAAATTTCTTACAGAGAGTCCTGCGTTAAGAGTATTTTTGTTCATCCCTCCGCCTTCATACTTGGTCGAGTTCGGCGGCGATGTCGCCCGTCGCGGCGGTCAGGTTGTGGAAGTCGAACAGGTTGGTGTCCAGTAAGTGAGACGGGGCGATGTTGGTGAGCGCGCCGAGCATCGAGCTGCGTATGTGCGGGATTTCCTTTTCTAGTTCGGAGATGAGGCGTTTGACGCGGGCGCGTTTTAAGTTCGGTTGTGAGCCGCATAAGTCGCACGGGATGATAGGGAATTTTTGTTCATCGGCAAAAAGTTTAATGTCGCTTTCGCGGCAGTAGGCGAGCGGGCGAATCACGGTGTTGCGTTTGTCGTCGGAGCGTAAAATCGCGGGCATCGCTTTCAGTTTTCCGGTGAAAAATAGGTTGAGGAGAAACGTGGTTGTGATGTCGTCGGCGTGGTGTCCGAGCGCGATTTTCGTGCAGCCTTCTTCCTGCGCGATGTTGTAGAGAACGCCGCGCCGCAAGCGTGAACAGACGGCGCAGAACGTCTTGCCTTCCGGCGTGAGGCGTTTGACGATGGAGTAAGTATCGCGCTCGACGATGCGGTACGGGACTTTCAAAGCGTGAAGGTATTCAGGCAGAACGTGTGCTGGAAAGTTCGGCTGCTTCTGGTCTAAGTTGACCGCGAGTAACTCGAAATTAACGGGCGCACGCTTTTGTAAATCCATGAGAAGCGCGAGCAAAGTATAACTATCCTTGCCGCCCGACACGCAGACCATCACGCGGTCGCCCGCCTCAATCATATTGAAATCTTTAATCGCTTCGCCCGTTTTGTGGAGCAGCGTTTTCTTGATGTTGCTCATTGATGATAAGTGATGAGCGATGAGCGATGAGTGATGAGTGATGAATTAAGACCAGAAGCTTTTGCTCATCACACATCATTCGCTTCTTATCACTGTCCTTCCAAATGTTGCCTGAAGAATTGCGTCGTGCGTCGCCATGCGTCTTGGGCGATACGTGGGTTATAAGCTTCGGGGCGCGTGTCGTTGAAGAAAGCATGACCGACATCGGGGTAGATGTGAAAGTCCGCTTGTTTGCCCAAAGCTTTCAACTTCGCTTCGAGTTCGCGCACAGTTTCGACGGGAACGTGTTCGTCGTTTTCGGCATAAAGCCCAAGCACGGGAGCGCGTAAGTTTTCCAACGGCGGAGAGACTTTCGGATGTATGCCGTAGAAAATCACGCACGCCGCCACGCCTTCCGGGTTCGCGCACGCGGCATAAAGCGACAGCACGCCGCCCATGCAGAAGCCGATTGTGCCGACGCCGTTTTTGTTTGTCACGGCGTCGTGACCGAGAAGAAAATCAATCGCCCCGCGCAAATCTTTTTCGGTGCGCGCGATGTCGAGTGCCATCATTTTCTTTCCGGCTTCGTCGGGCGAAGTCGTCTTTTCGCCGTGATACAAATCCGGCGCGAGTGCGACGTAGCCTTCGGCGGCGAAGCGTTCGGCGATGTCTTTGATGTGCGGAACTAAGCCCCAGTATTCTTGTAAAACAACCACACCCGCGCCGCTTCCCGATTCGGGTGTGACGAGATAGCCTTCGGCGGTGTTGCCGTTGCTCGCAAATTCAATCATCCGTCCTGCCATAGTGTTTGTCCTTCGTTCCTTTTTGTTGTGTGTAAATAGTTCATAAAACCGAGTCCGCGACATCTTTAAGTCTCTCCGCCCGGCGCACAGTTATCACACATTTCGGCGGTGCATTCGTCAATCGTTCGGCGCACCTAAAATGCGCGTCCGTCGTTGTGTATTGTAATCCGGCGCGACACAGGGTAAAACTAATGTCCATAAATCAAAAGCGCGTTTTGATTTCTTACCCCCCGCAAGTCGCGCGACGACGACGACGGCGACGCAGATTCTCACTTCACTTCCATCACCACACGAATGAGTGTCGTCTATTAAATTTTACACAGCTACACAATCGCGGAGGAATTAAATCATGTTAAGAATGGGACGCAGCCCGAAACCCGAACCGACTCCCGAACCTGAAAACAAGATTGAGAATATGTCACGACCGAACCCGTCTCCGAACAGCACCGCTTATAACCAATCTTCAACCGGCTTCACACCCGCCACTATGTCACCCGCGACATCACAGCCTTCGCCACAGATGAGCGGCGGTGGTGTCGGGCGTGCCGTCACCGAAACCGAATCTTTGGCGCGCGACATCAAAGAAGGCGCGATGTCCGGCTTCGTCGGCGGCGGCACAACCGTCAGCGGCGAACTGACTTTCAAAGCGATGTTGCGCGTTGACGGTCATCTCGCCGGGCGCGTCGCGTCGCAGGACGGCACGCTTATCGTCAGCGCGGGCGGACAACTCGATGCCGATATTGAAGTCGCGGTCGCGCAAATCAACGGCACGGTCAACGGCGATATTGTCGCCACCAAACGAATCGAACTTGGGCGCGTCGCCAAAATCTACGGCAACATTCAAACGCCCGCGCTTGTCGTCGAACAGGGCGCAATCTTTGAAGGGAATTGCCGCATGATGCACTTGCAGGAGAGCGAGGACAAACCAAACACCCAAAGCACTTCGACTTCATCCGCGCCGTCACCCGCCGTTGTCGTATCGCCCGCCGCGCCGCCGTCATCGCCTTCCGCTTCTTCCGCGACGGATTCATCTGACAAGAGTGCGGACGCCGCCGCTTCCGAACATAAAGACGGAAAGCCGAACGCCGCTGTATCGGGCGTTAAAATTTAACCACAGTTTTCGTCACGTTTTCGCTTCACATCTCGACTGCTTTTAATCTCCGGCATCCGGCTCATAGCGGATGTAAGAAGGATTAAAGGCAGTCGTTGTTTGTGTGTGTGACGTTGCGCGACGAATGAGCGTCATCAAGTCACAACATTGCTTGTCGCCTCGTTGTCGTTGTCGTCATCAAGCGGTTTAGAATGACGTTGTGACTGCGTGATACAATGCACAAGCTGTTTCAAAATCTGATTTTATAACGAAGAAATTCTTTTATGAGCGCGGAGATTCTTGCGGTCAAAACGCCTTCGACCAAAACCGATGCGCCGCGCGGCATACGCCGCACAAACGTGCGGACAATGAATTTGCGCCCGCTCATCTGCGTCGCCCCCGATGCGACGCTTGCCGCAACTCTCGCGCAAATGAAGCGAGCCGAAACCGATGCCGTCTTTGTTTGTGACAACGGTCACGTCGTTGGCATCGTTTCCACACGCGACATTCTGCGGGGCGCGACGGGCGGCAAACTTGATATGACAAAGGCGGCGCGTGATTTTATGACAACGGATTTCGCGCAACTGACGAACGACGCGACCATCGGGCAAGTCGTCGAAACGATGAACGAACGCGGAATACAGAACGTCGCTATCAGTGACGACGGAAATTTTACGGGCGCGATTTCGGATTTGGACATAGTGACCTTTCTTGTCGAAAGTTACCCGAAAGAAACCATGAATTTGCCGCCCGTCGCCACACAAATGATGGATACGCGCGAAGGCGAATGATGAAGAATTGTTTCATTGATTCATCGGGTCATTGAATCAATGAAACAATGACCCGATGAATCAATTTTTTGAGGTTTGTTAATGAGCAGTGTGATTGAAATGCCGCCGCGTGAGGCGCAAATAAAAACAGAAGAATTAGAAGCCGTAACCATTCGTTTCGCGGGCGATTCCGGCGACGGAATGCAGTTGACCGGAGCGCAATTTACGAATACCGCCGCCGTTTTCGGTAACGATATTTCGACGCTTCCCGATTTCCCCGCCGAGATTCGCGCCCCACAAGGGAGCTTGCCGGGCGTGTCGGGCTTTCAACTCAATTTCTCGTCGCACGATGTCCGCACACCCGGCGATACGCCGCAGGTTTTGGTGGCGATGAATCCGGCGGCACTGAAAGTCAACATCGCGGATTTGGAAACGGGCGGCACGCTTATCGTCAACACAGACGAATTCACGGAAGCGAATTTGAAGAAAGCGGCATACACTTCAAACCCGCTCGAAGACGATTCGTTGAGCGCGTACCGCGTCCACAAATTGCCGATAACTTCACTGAACCTTGAAGCGTTGAAAACAACTGTCCAACTTACGCGCAAGGACATGGACAGGTGCAAAAACTTTTTCGCGCTCGGCGTCCTGTACTGGCTTTATGACCGCTCTCTGGAAGCGACCGAGACTTGGGTTGAATCGAAATTTTCCGCCAAACCCGAAGTGATGAAAGCCAACCTCATCGCGCTTCGCACAGGCTTCAACTACGCCGACACGACCGAAGTTTTCACGACGCACTACACGGTTAAGAAAGCCGATTTACCGTCTGGAACTTACCGCCGTATCACCGGCAACGAAGCGACCGCCATCGGCTTTATCGCCGCGTCGGAATTGAGCGGTCTGCCGATTTTCTACGGCTCATATCCGATAACTCCGGCTTCCGACATCTTGCACGAACTCTCGCGCCGCAAAAACTTCGGTGTCAAAACTTTTCAAGCGGAAGATGAAATCGCCGCCGTCTGCGCCGCAATCGGCGCGTCGTTCACCGGACACATCGGCTTGACCGGAACGTCGGGACCCGGCGTCGCTCTCAAGCAAGAAGCGGTCGGCTTGGCAGTGATGACGGAACTCCCTCTGGTCATCATCAATGTCCAACGCGGCGGACCTTCGACCGGACTTCCGACCAAGACCGAACAGGCTGATTTATTACAAGCGATTTACGGCAGAAACGGCGAATGTCCGGTGATTGTGATTGCGCCCTCGACGCCCGCCGATTGTTTCAACATGGCGATTGAAGCCGTGCGTCTCGCATTTCAATTTATGTCGCCCGTCTTCTTCTTGTCGGACGGATATTTGGCGAACGGCGCGGAGCCTTGGGCGTTGCCGAACGTCGCGGATTTGCCGGAAATTAAAGTTAAGTTTGAAACTAATCCCGAAGGTTTTCTGCCGTACACGCGCGATGAGAAAACCCTCGCCCGCCCGTTTGCGATTCCCGGCACACCCGGTTTGGAACATCGTATCGGCGGCATCGAGAAGCAACACGAAACCGGAAACGTCTCTTACGACCCGGACAACCACGAGTTTATGGTCAAAATGCGGCAAGCGAAAGTTGACCGCGCGGCACAGTTTATTCCAGACCTCGAAATCTTCGGTGAGGCATCGGGCAAGGTTTTGGTTTTAGGTTGGGGTTCGACTTACGGAGCGATAACTTCCGCCGTCGAACGTCTGCAACGACAAGGCAAAAGCGTATCGAGCGCGCATCTGAAATACTTGAATCCGTTTCCGAAAAACACCGCCGAAGTCTTAAAGGGTTTCGAGCATGTCATCATCCCGGAAATGAATCTGGGTCAACTTGCGATGCTGATACGTTCGCGTTTTCTGGTTGACGCCGTGACGCTTTCCAAAGTCAAAGGTCGCCCGTTTCAGATACGCGAAATCATGGCGAAGGTTGAAGAGTATTTATAAGTCGTGAAGGTTACGGAGAAAGTTTTATGGCAACCGTTATCGAATCGCCCGTCGCGCATAGCGAAGCGACACATATGGAAAAGGAACGAACCGTGTTGCATCATGTTTCTTGGGAGACGTATCAAAGTTTGCTGTCCGACTACGAACATCAAGCGAGTCCGCGTTTTACCTTTACGCAAGGAGCTTTGGAAATCATGTCGCCGTTGCCGAAGCATGAACGCTTAAAGGAAAGCTTGTCTTTAATGATTAGCGCGCTCGCGGAAGCTTTGGAGATTGACCATGAAGGCTTCGGTTCGACGACTTATAAACGCGAAGACATACGGCGCGGCTTTGAACCGGACGCGAGTTTTTACATCGAAAATTTACCGGCGGTTAGCGGCAAAGAGAAACTCGATTTTACGGTTGACCCGCCGCCTGATTTGGTTATCGAAATTGATTTGACTCATTCTTCGATTGACAAGCTTTCCATTTTCGCCGCGTTCGGCGTGCCTGAAGTTTGGCGACATGACGGAAGCGAATTGAGGATTTTGGTTTTAGAAAACGACACTTATCAAGAGCGCGAAGCAAGCAAAGTGCTTTCGCCGCGCATCACGCGCGAACTCGTGATGCGTCTGCTTGCGATGCGAAACACGATGACGCTTCCCGCGTGGTTGCGAAGTGTACGGGCGACAATGCAAAACGAGAAGGAATTTTGAGAGATAAATCGAAGATGAATACGAACGGAAATAACAACACAAACGGCGAAATGTCAGTTGAGCCGAAGAATCTGAACGACGCGAAAATCGAATTGACGAGCGGAGCGGAAGCCGCCGCCAGCGTTGAGCCTTACGCGGGTTCTGCCGCCGCCGGAGAAGTCGCACCCGATGTTAAAAAATTGACGCGCGCCGATTTCGTTTCCGGTCAGGAAGTGCGCTGGTGTCCGGGTTGCGGCGATTATTCGATTCTCAATAACGTCCAAAAAATGATGCCCGAACTCGGCATCCCGCGTGAAAAAGTGGTTTTCATTTCCGGTATCGGATGCTCGTCGCGGTTTCCGTACTACATGAACACTTACGGCTTTCACACGATTCACGGGCGCGCCCCCGGCTTCGCGTCGGGCGTGAAAACAGCAAACCCCGATTTGAGTGTGTGGGTCGTGACGGGCGACGGCGATGCTTTATCAATCGGCGGCAATCACTTTATGCACGTCATCCGCCGCAACCTTGACATCAATTATCTGTTGTTCAATAACCGGATTTATGGGTTGACGAAAGGGCAGTACAGCCCCACGTCGGAGCAGGGCAAGCGGACGAAATCAAGCCCGATGGGGGTGGTTGATTTTCCGATAAATCCCGTCTCGCTCGCGGTCGCGTCGGAAGCGACTTTCGTGGCGCGTTCACTCGATATTGACGTGAAGCATTTGAGTCACACGATTGAAGCCGCCGCGCGACACAAAGGCACGTCGTTCGTGGAGATTTATCAGAACTGCAATATCTTTAACGACGGGGCGTTTCAGTATTTCACCGACCGCGCGATTCGCTCGGACAATATGCTTTACCTTGAACACGGTAAGCCGCTCGTGTTCGGCAAAAATAGCGACAAAGGCATTCGCATCGTTGGCTCACAGCCCGAAGTCATAGAGCTTAACGCGACAACAAATCTGACTGCCGACGATTGCCATACGCACGACATACACAGCCCCGATTCATCGCTCGCCTTCATCTTGGGACGCATGGAACAACCGCGCTTCCCGCAGCCCATAGGCATCTTTCGCCAAGTCGAACGCGACACTTACGAAGAATTGGTCGCCGCGCAAATCGAAGATGCGATTGAAAAACAGGGTCGCGGAAGATTGGCGAAACTCATCAACAGCGGCGACACTTGGACGGTCGGAGAAGCCGACATGACGGGAGAGTTTATGCCTGCCGTCTCCGGCGAAAACACCGAAAGCATTACGGGCGACGCGCCGGATTAAATCTCGTACCGGATTAAATATCTCTCTCCAAACGAAGTCTATGAACACTCTTATCTGTCCGGCGTGCGGCACGGAGAACATCGAAGGTGCTGACCGATGCGAAAACTGCATGACGGGTCTGCGTAACTTGGACGTGCCGCGCGCCGATGCGACGGGCGGCATCGTGCGTTCGATAATGGAAACCACAATCGGTGAGTTGAAGCACGATGAGCCGCTCACGCTCGCAGCTTCCGCGACGATGGATGACGCGGTGCGCGCGATGCGCGATACGACGAATAACGGTGCGCACAACTGCGTTCTCGTTATCGAAGACGACAGGTTGATCGGTATGCTGACCGAACAAAATTTGATTAACGCTTTGAGTGAAAATGCGCCGACGGATGTCGAATCGTTGATGACACTTTCGCCGGAGACTTTGAGCGAAAGCGATACCGTCGCTGCCGCTCTCAACAGAATGGCGATTGACCGTATGCGATGCGTGCCGGTTCAGAAAGATGACGGCGGATTTTCGATTCTCACGACCGCGAGCGTATTGTGTTATATCGCGGGCGAAGATTGGTAAGACGCAAGAGGATTGTTCAAGGTGTGTAAAAACGGATGCGGCGTGCTTGTTATAAAAGCACGCCGCATCTGTATCAAGTTTAATAAAAAGGTGAAAGCTTGTGTTCAGCTTTCACCTTTTTTGGCATCGGCGATTTGTTGTTTCGCTTGTCGTTCGCCGCCCGATTGTCCGAGCGGTTCGCCTGTGGGAATCGTGCCGGGTGTGGAAGGCGAAACCGTGTCGGGTGTGACGGAATCGCCGCCGAAATGCTGCGCGGATTCATCGGCGAACATTTCGCTGTTTTCCCCGCGCACACCGCTTAACGCGGGTGTGCCGTCTTCCATTTCTTGGCGTTTGGCGTCAAGGTCTTCGCCGCGTCCCATGCGTTGCCCGCGCGGGTGTTCGGGGATGCCGACTGTGTGTTGTTCTTCGTTATCGATCACGATTTGTTCTCCTTCGTATGAGGTGGAAATCCTTTAATGGACGCGAAAACTACCCGTTAGTTACTCATCGCTTTTAACGCGCATTTGCTCCATTTGCGAAACCTCGGCGACTGTGCCGTTACCGTTGTTGTCATGGCGCGCGATGTTGCTTAACACGGGCGGTGGCGGCGGTACGGACACTTGTTTTTCCAACGTCGCATCAAGGGCTTCACGTATGTTGCTTGCGAAAACGATTTCCAAATCTTTACGCACGTCAGCCGGGATTTCTTCAATCACCGATTCATTACGCGAAGGAAGCACGATGCGGTGGATTCCTGCACGATGCGCGGCGAGGATTTTTTCCTTCACGCCGCCGACCGGAAACACCAAACCCGACAAAGTGATTTCCCCTGTCATCGCGGTATCGCTCCGCACTCTGCGCCCCGTGTGAAGGGAAGCGAGGGCGGAAGTCATCGCCACGCCCGCCGAAGGTCCGTCCTTCGGAATCGCTCCGGCGGGAACGTGAAGATGCACGCCGTAGGATTTGAACATCTCCGGGTTGATGTCGAACTCGCCCGCGTGCGACCACAGGTATGAGCGCGCGGCGCGTGCCGATTCCTGCATCACTTCGCCGAGTTGTCCGGTTAAAGTCAGACCGCTTCCGCCGGGTAAAAGCGAGGCTTCGATAAACAGAATCTCGCCGCCCATTTCCGTCCACGCCATGCCGGTGGCGACGCCGGGCGCGACTTCGGTGCGGGCTTCTTCCGGGTAGAAGCGCGGCGCGCCAAGGAGTTCTTTGATGTCCGAAGCTTCGACGCGAATTTTATCAATCTCGCCCGTCGCAATCTTGAGCGCGACTTTACGCGCCACGCCGCCGACGTTGCGTTCCATTTGTCGCACGCCCGCTTCGCGCGTGTAACGTGTCGCAATCAACATCAAGGCTTCATCTGAAATCTCTAATTGCCCTTCGGTCAAACCGTTCTCTTTGACTTGGCGCGGCACAAGGTACTGCTTGGCGATGTGCAGTTTTTCACGGTCGCTGTAACCTGCGATTTGGATTATCTCCATGCGGTCACGAAGCGGCGCGGGGATAGGAGCGAGTTGATTGGCGGTCGCAATGAAGAACGTCTTCGATAAATCGAACGGCAAATCGAGGTAGTTATCCCGAAACGTGTTGTTCTGTTGCGGGTCTTAAATCTCAAGCAGTGCGCTTGACGGGTCGCCGCGAAAATCGTTGCCGAGCTTGTCAATCTCATCCAGCATCATCACCGGATTATTGACTTTCGCCCGCCGCATTCCCTGAATGATTCTTCCCGGCATCGCGCCGATATAGGTGCGGCGATGACCGCGAAGTTCCGCTTCGTCACGCATTCCGCCAAGTGAGATGCGTTCAAATTCACGCCCCAAAGCGCGTGCGATTGAACGACCGAGCGAGGTTTTACCGACGCCGGGAGGTCCCGACAAACACAGTATGGGCGAGCGCGCGTCGTTGCGAAGTTTGATGACCGCCAAAAATTCGAGTATGCGTTCCTTCACGTCTTCGAGTCCGTAATGGTCTTCGTCGAGAACGCGGCGGGCTTCGGTTAAATCAAGCTTGTCGTCGCTCGAAGTTTTCCAAGGCAAATCCAGAACGTATTCGAGATAAGTTCTGATGACGTGATAATCCGGCGCGGCTTGCGGCAATTTTTCCATTCGCTTGAGTTCGCGTTCGGCTTCCTTACGCACGTCTTCCGGCAAGTCTGCGGCGTCGAGGCGTTCGCGCATCTGTTGGGCTTCCGCCTGTTCGCCGCCTTCGTCGTCACCGAGTTCTTTCTGAATCGCTTTCATTTGTTGGCGAAGGAAATAGTCGCGTTGTCCTTTTTCCATCTCCCCTTGCGCTTCGGTCGCAATCTTCGAGCGCAAGCCGATGATTTCGACTTCGCGCGCGAGGCGTGCATAAGCCAGACGCAGGAGTTCATCCGTCGTGTTGGCTTCGAGCATTTGTTGTTCCTGTTCGAGTCCGAGATTGAGGACGCTTGCCAGAAAGTACGCGAGTTGCACAGGGTCATCGGAACCCATAATCGCGGTGCGAATCTCGATTGGAACTTGCGGCAGCATCGCCAGAGCCTGTTGGATTTGCGATTGCATGTTGCGCTTCAAGGCTTCGACTTCATCGGCATCGGTGACGGTCAA
>JBGTMR010000257.1:0-10781 GCA_041743485.1 Pyrinomonadaceae bacterium | reverse complement strand
GGAGTGAGAAAGTCTTAAAAGAGTTACTTTTCGTGTTCATGTTCGTGTTGTTTCGTGGCTAACTCTGTACGAAAACCAACAGCTTTCAAATCGTCGGTAAAATTTAGGTTCTGTTGACATTTTGCTTTTCAATTGCCACTAGCTTTAGCTAGTGGACAACATTGCCAACAAATAAGCGGCTTTAGCCGAATTCTGTTTTAGAAACTTACTTTTGGCTTGAGCCTAATTGCGCTAAAGCCAAAAGGATGATTGATGTTTATCAGGTTGGGCTAAAGCCCTTCTCTTTTACTCAACTCAACCACTATATGCCGCGCACACCAAGATTCGGATTATGACAAGGCTTCATCTGCCCCTTTGAATGGCGAAAAGCTAACATTCTGCAGAGTGTAATGCTAAACAGAAATCGGTATCTTGGTGTGTTCTCCATATAGCTGAAGCTAGTGGCAATTTATCAAATGTCAACAGAACCTAGTGTCTGCTTGTTTTAATCCCGCTTCGTTGAAGTTTTATTTCATGTATTTCTATCGCTTCCCGACACTCAATCATATCTCGCTAAAGCCGCGTTGTTTAGTTGAAGTTTTATGGAGGTTAAGGTTCGTCAGGCGGCGGTTCGTTTGTGCCGCGTTTGCGGTTGAAGGGCGATGAGGAAGTCCACGCGGGCATCGCTTTGGCATCGGCGACGCGCATTCCGGTGAGCAAGCCGATGACGGCGACGGTGCGCGCCCCGTCCCAACTCCAATCCTCGCGCACGGTGTCGGTCGGTTGATGATAATCCGTCTTGAGCCATTTCTTGGCGCGTTCAACCCACACGGCGGAATCACCGTCAGGCGCACCCATCAGCATCAACGCCGGGATGCCCTTTTTGACGAACGCATAATGGTCGGAGCGGTAAAAGGATTTCTCATCCGGCATCGGGTCGGGTGCGATCTGCCCGCCGTTGGCGGTGACGACGCCCGCGAGCGTCGCGCCTAAATCGGAATGCTCGATGCCGAACCCGACGATGCGTTTGACGGGGGCATAAACTTCCGTGCCGATGCCGTCGAAGTTCAGATTCGCGGCAATCTGTTTGATGTTCCACGTCGGATTCTTAATCCAATACTCCGCTCCGTATAAGCCGTATTCTTCGCCGGTGACAAGCAGAAAAATGATTGAGCGTTTCGGAGGTGTTGGAGCTTTAATGAAGGCTTCGGCAATCGCTATGATTTCGCCGACGCCGAGAGCATTGTCCGCCGCGCCGGGATAGATGCGCCCGTCCGCACCCACACCGAAAGCGTCATAGTGCGCGGTATAGACGACGGCTTCTTGCTTCAACTGCGGGTCGGAGCCTTCCAGCAAGGCGACGACATTGCTGCTCGTCGCCTTGCTTTTCTTGAGCCGCACGGTGATTTTCGCCGTCTGTTTCAAGTTCATCGAAGCATATTCGCCCGCTTCCGCCTTCGCGCGCGCCTGTGCGTAAGTCACGCCCGAACCCGCGAAAAGCTTTTCCGCGCCAGCGTCGCTGACGACGATAAACGGCGGTACTTGGGCGGGTACTTCTTCTTCACTCGCCAATTCGACTTGACGGCGCACAAGGTAATCGGCGGCTTCGCTATAAGGATGTAAGTCGTCGCCGGAGTTGGCGATGATGAGCGCAGAGGCTCCCGCCCCGAACAAGCCGCGCATGATGAGTTGCGTCGCCTTCGCCTTTTTCCATTCTTCTTTTCTGACGCCTTTCGGCGGACCTTCCATCAGCACGACGATTTTCCCTTGCACGTTGATGCCTTTGAGGTCGTCGCGCTTCGGCACGGTTGACTTCAAACCATAGCCGACGAAAACCATTTTGCCGTTGACGTTTTCATCGCCGCTGTAAGGTTGCGTGACGGCATAATCGCTTTTGACGACGAGAGTTTCGTCCCCGACTTTCAATGTTGATTCGGCGAGTGTATCGCGGAATTTAATCGGTTGAAGATAAGTGTTCTTATCGCCGAGCGGCTTGAGTCCGAGTTTAGCGAAACGGTCGGCGAGATACTGCGCGGCGCGGTCGCCGCCCGCCTGACCCGTGCCGCGCCCTTCCATCGCGGGTGCGGCGAGTGCGGTCGTCACCTCGCGCAAGGTTTCGATTGAGACGCGCGCGGCGGCTTCCTGTTCCGCCGTCGTGAGCGTCGTCGAAGTAGTGGCGGGTGCAACTGCCTGTCCCTGCCAACCGGAGGTCGGGGCGACGAGCAGCATCAAGATAAGCAGTGGGATGGAAGCGAGACGTTGCCAAGAGGATACAGAATAGTGTTTGTTCATCGAGGTTCCTTGGAGGGCGGAGTTAATGACTAAACCAAAGATGATTTTGTAGAGCCAAGCAGAATGCGACCGATTCTTGATTATCGTGAATTGATTTCCTTGAGCGTCGGTCGTTACATGACGATTGACCATGCAAGCTTCATATAAGAGCAAGTAAGAGCGAGATTTTACCATCCGATTGCCCCGTCAACGCGGAAAAGTTGAACGGCGCGAAAGAGATTGGTATTGATTTCAACTTGGGACTGTCAACCCTTTTACACGTCGGTGGCGTGGCTTTTCAAGTCGTCAAGGGAGACGTAACGCAAGGTCGCCGCGTGCGTGGATTCGAGCATAACCTTTGGTGCAACCCCCGCGCCAAGTGCCTCTTTCCACCGTGCCGCGCACAAGCACCATTTGTCTTTCGGCTTGAGACCGGGAAAGCCGGGAGCGGGGCTGCTCAAGTCGTTTCCCATGCTCGCGCTGAACTCTAAAAATTCCGCCGTGACTTCGACGCACACTGTATGGACACCTCTGTCTTCGTGTCCGGTGTCGCACCTGCCGTTACGGTAAAAGCCGGTCATCGGTGCGGTACAACAAGTTCGCAATTCGCTCCCCAACACATTCTTCGCTTTCGGCTTGGTGCCGTTCCCATTGCCTTCATGCATAAAGTTTCTCCTTTTATTTTGTTTTGAGATTTATTTCCGCGACCGTCCCGTGCATAGAATTTTAGGTTGCCGCTTGAGCCTCGAACGAGGTTACATCCTCACCGTCCGATTCGTAGGCGATGAGAATCGGGCGGCAGCAAACCTCACAGTCTTCGACATACTTCTGCCGCGCCACACTCAAGTCCAGCAGCATCGTGATTGTCTGCCAGCAGTGCGGACAGGCGAAAGCATATTCGGTTTCCATAATTGATGATAAGGATAAACCACGTGTGAATCGAAAGCGAAGTTACGAAGCTATCAAGTGCTGATGTTGATACATCTTCTGATTAACTTTCCTGAATCAAATTCAGTCTATGAATTGATTCTTAATTGCGGCGCAAGCACAATAGAGAACCGTTATACTTTGCACGCCGTTGAAATGATAGCTTCCAATAAGACTGATAAACGAATGGTAACCACGCAATGCTAAACGAAGTCGAGGTGCGCGTTCTCGGTTCTCTGATTGAGAAACAGGTGACGACGCCGGAGTATTACCCGCTGACGCTAAACGCCTTGACGCAAGCGTGTAATCAGAGGAACAACCGTGAACCCGTAGTGGCATTCGACGAAGCCACCGTCGCGCACGCGCTTGAGACATTGCGGGCAAAAAATCTGGTGTACGTGTTCTACGGCAGCGGTAGTCGCGTCCCCAAATATAAGCATATGACGAGGGATGTTTATGAACTCAATGAGCGGGAACAAGCCGTAATTGACGTGCTGATGTTGAGAGGACAACAAACAATCGGCGAACTTCGTGAACGCGCGAATCGGTTGTACGAGTTTTCAGGAGCGGGAGAAGTCGAAGACGCGCTTAACTCTTTGATGAACAAACAGCCGGATGCATTGGTGACAAAGCTGCCGCGCCAACACGGGCAGAAGGATGCCCGCTACGCGCACGTTCTCTCCGGTGAAGTAATTTTAGAATCTGCGGAGGAAAACAATTCCCCATCTGTCACGAAGGCGGGCGCGCCTACGCAGACCGAAAGAATAGCGAAGCTTGAATCTCAAGTGGAAATTCTCGGTGGGGAATTGAAAGATTTACGGACTCAATTCGAGGACTTCAAAAGTCAATTCGGTTAAGCGTTCACCGCGCGTCCACACCACATGAATAAGGACACTAAACAAACTTTTTTCACGTCGGTTTAGTGTCCTTTTCGTAGCTTCATTCCGGGGCGTCTGCCCTCTCGATGTCAATACAATCTAGCGACCGGAGCGTCCGGCGAAGCGACGCCGCTTGCCCGGTCGGTTGATAATGGTGGCTTGGGATCGCCCATCACCGATAACCGCGTTAGTGGGGTTTCCCAAGTTAATAAAGAATGTTTCGTTAGCCTCGTTAATGCGGTCGGCATTGATAAGCACGATGAAGGTTTGGCTTGTCGTACCTGCCGGAAAAGTAAGCATTCCAAATGTATCTTGAAAATCCGCTCCGGCAGTCGCAGTCCCGCCGGAGGTCGCATAATTAACCGTGACTTGCTGATTGTTGGGGGCTGACAGGCTAACGGTGAATACCGTCGGCGCACTATTTGATAATGGCTCGGTCACCGTAATATCGTTAATCGAGATGCGCGTGGGCGCACCGTCATCGTTTAAGATAGTTCCGATTCCGATGCCGTCCGAGACAACTGCGAAACTTGGGTTGTCACCGAGAATCACGCGAAAAGTTTCATCATTCTCAGGCGTATTGTCGCCGTTAATTTGAATGTTAACAGTCTGCGTAGTTTGACCGGGTGCGAAAGTGAGTGTCCCGCTTGTCTCTTGATAATCGCCGGGACTATCGGCATCGTCCATGAAAAGTGCCGACGAAGAAGATGTACTGAAATTAGTCGTCACGGTGCGCCCGCTTGGGCTTGACAGGCTGACTGTAAAAACGGCAAGCGGCAATGTGCCGTTGCTGCCTTCGAGGACGGAAACATCGTTAATCGAAAGCGCGGGCAGGGCGTCGTTATCGGTAATAGTCAGTGGCAGAGTTTGCGGAGAACCGAGAGTGGCACCGCCCGTTGGATTGCTTAAAGTGAGATTGATGGTTTCGTCGGCTTCGTTAATCGTGTCATCAATAATCGGCACGGTGAAACTCTTGCTAGTCTCGCCGGGATTGAAGACGAGCGTACCGGAAACTGCGGCGTAGTCGGAACCGGCGACGGCACTGCCATCCGATGTCGCATAATCAACCGTCGCCGTGTTGTTCGGATTGCCGCCGAGAGTGACGGTGACGGTTGTGCTTCCGACGGCTTCCCCGACGCGAAAGCTTGACGCGCTACCAAAGCGAAATTGACTTGATGACGCTTGGGCGGGCGTAGATACGAACACGTCCGCGAGTCCGTTGATGTCGCCTGCCGCTAAATTACCGGCAAGGCTTTCAAACGCGATGAAGAGTCCATCGGGCGTCGGCAAAGGATTGAAGGAAGCGTCATTAGCACTGTTGTCACCCGCGTCATCATTACGGCTGATGAGTGTCGTCGCGTTTGATTGGCGGTCAAAGCGGAAGATGTCACGGGCATTGTTAGTGTCGTTGATGGCGGTTAAATCACCGGCGGCACTTTCAAAAACCACAAAACTACCATCGCGCGTTATCAACGGAGAATCGGATATGGCGTTGCCGCTGTTCTGTCCATCGTTGTTACGACTAACAAGAGTCGTCGTCCCGGTTTGTAAGTCACGCAGAAAAACATCAATCGAATTGTTCGTATCACTTGCCACAAGGTTGGGAGCATCACTCGAAAAAGCGATGAATCGTCCGTCGTCGCTGATTGACGGCTCGAAAGATTCGCCCGCTCCGGCATTCACTCCGGCGTCGCGTGTGAGGCTGACAAGTGCCGTTGTTCCGGCTTGTAAATCACGCACGAAGACATCGAAACCATTGTTCGTATCGCTGCCGTTCACCAAGTTCGCGGCGCGGCTGGCGAATGTGACAAACCGCCCGTCGGTCGAGATGTTCCGGCGGAAGCTAAACGAAGCACCGTTGCCGCCCGCGTTGCCGTCGCTGCTGATGCTGGCAAGCGTCGTCGTCGCGGCTTGCAAATCGCGCACGAAAACATTGAGCCTGAAAGGAGAGTCGCCGACGTTAGCCGGAACGAGGTCGCTCGCGCTGCTCTCGAAAACGACATAGCGTCCATCGGGTGTGATACTTGAGGCGAAAAATGAATCGCTATTCGCACTCGCCGTGTTGCTTTGATTGACGCTAACTAAAGTCGTCGTACCCTGTTGACGGTCGTACACGAAAACATCGCGGCGGTTGTTGGCATCGTTTGCCACCAAGTCATCGTCGCCCGACGAGAATAAAATAAAACGCCCGTCCGGTGTGATGACGGGCGGTGATTGGGTTGAGATTGTTCCGTTGCCGCTTGGCGAGTTGGAGCGATTACGGCTGACAAGCGTCGTCGTGTTCATCTGCAAGTCGCGCACAAACAAGCCGCTCAGATTACCGCCAACGAGGTCGGTCGCCGCGCTGATAAAAACGACGAAGCGACCATCGGCACTAATCGCCGGAAGTTCCGAAATACCGTTCCCGCTTGCCGTGCCGCTCCGGTTGATACTCGCCAGTATGGTGCTGCCGGTTTGACGGTCACGCACGAAAATATCCGATGCGTTATTCGTGTCATTCGCCACTAAATTGCTTGAATTGCTGGCAAAAGCGACGAAGCGACCATCGGCACTAAGCGCGGCGTTAAAAGAGTTGGAGTTGCCGCTGGTTTGATTCGCGCTCACGCTGATGAGTTCAACCGCCGACTGCGCCGATGCCGTCTGCGTCACACATACCGCGTATAAAAAAACCAACAGTGAAAAAATTGCTTTAGGATGGAAAGTGATGTTGAGGCGTCGAAAATCGTCGGATTTTTCGTCGAGGTATCGCTGTAACCGCACTCGTTATTCTCCTTAAAAGTTATGTCGCGCCATCGCGGGTTAAAAAAAGTAGTTAAAGATTTGATGTGGATTAGCCAACATCATACTTGACTCGTTACGGTTTTCGTAACAGGTGAGAATTTATCTTTCCTTCGACAATCCAAAAACTTGCGCCCGGTATGTAACCTTATTATGGCTCACCACCATCTTTGCGGCATCACAACTTTATGTGCTACATCTGCATACGAAATCATCAGACAAGGGAGAGTTATCAAATGCGACAAAGAAATCAACGTGAAAAATTATTTTGCATGTCTTGCCTCTGTGTCCTGTTGTTCGGGGCAACATACAACGCTTCGGCGCAAACCACTTCAACCCCATCAACGGCGAATCCGATAACAACAATTGATGTGTGGCGAGACGGCTTGACGGGAACTGAACAGCCGACGCCCGGCGCGACCACGACGATGACCATCAAAGACGATGGAGAAATCGTTGTTCCCGGCGAAGATGTCGTACAAAAGTTGACCGACTTGGAACACAGATGGGCGAATGCCGTGATGCAGCAGAGCAAGGCAAATCTGTCGCGTCTGTTGTCATCCGATTTTGTTCTCATAGGCGAGAGTGCAAATTCATCGGCGGCATCCGTGTCGAAACAAGCTTACGTCAATCGCGTGGTCAAAGAACCGCAGGCGAAGTTGGACAATTTCAACGTGCAGACGGTTCGCGTCTATGGTGACACGGCAATCATCAACGTCCGCTATCTACCCGTTCCAAGCGGTAAAGCCGCGCCCGTCGAAATCATCGTCACGGATGTTTGGGTCAAACGCAATAATCGCTGGCAAGCCGTCACGCGCCACACCAGCGAACTAAAAACCGCGCCACAACCAAACGTCGCGCAATAAAATAGTATGCTGCGATTTCTTACCATCACATGGCGTGATGACAAGGCAAAGCTCAACTTACGCAGTCACAAAGTTTCTTTTAGCGAAGCGCAAACCGTATTTAATGATGTGCTATCAAGTACCGTCCCGGACATAAAGCACCCGCACGGCGAACCGCGATATAATACAATCGGCACATCGCGGAAGAATCGTTTAATTCGTGTGACGCATACCATGGATGACATACACGAACACGATGTAACAGAGTTTCGCATCATCTCGGCGCGTGAACCCGAAACATGGGAACGCGAAGAATACGAAGAAGGTTTATGAAAAAAGAAAATCGTATAAGTTTTGCTAACGGTGTTCGCGGCATCGCGGCGGGCAAAGAACGTCTTTATGTCGGCGCAACCGGTAAGCCGATTGCGGAAACGAGAATGCTACCCATCTCGGCACAACGAAAGCTGGCTCGCATGGTGGAAATTGATGAAGATTTGCACGCGAAGTTTCCAGACGCGGCGGCGGTCAACTCGGCACTGCGAACGTTTTTGGAGATGACTGATAATTGACTTTCAAACGAAAGCTAAAACGCGCCAACATCTGCAAAGTATGTTGGCGCGTTTGACGTGTGTAGTGTACGCAAATTTTGAACTTCGCCTACTTCGTTTTACTTGCCCGCGAAACGCAACGTGATGCCCGCCGTTACGGTGAACGGATAACCGGGCGTGGCGTGTATGCGCTCTTTGACTTCGGCATTGGGTGCGATACGCGATTCAAAAAAGTTTTGCGTCTCGAAGTAACGCTTGTTCGTCAAATTATCAATCGCCAGATTGAAATCTAAAAACCGGCGCAAGCGTTTGTTGACGTATAAATCAAGCACGTCCAAACCCGAAGCACGAATGCCCGCGTCTTCGCCGTCAAGCCGGTAGTTGCTCGTGTGACGGTAGCGCAGAGAACCCGTGAAGCCGCGCAAACCGGAAAGCGTCAGGGCGGCGTTGGCGACGGTGTGCGGCGCGCTGTCAACATAAACTCTTTCGCCCGCCGCGTTCCGGTCGCGGAAGAAAGCGTTGGTGACGCGCGTGATGCCGCCGTTGAATGTTAAAAAGTTTGTCAGCCGTACAGAGTTTTTGATTTCAAAACCGTAAGCCCGCGATGCTCCGGCGAACTCTATGCTGCCGTCGTCGGGGATATAAACCTGCTGGTTCGAGTTATCAATCAAAAACAGATCGGTCGTCAGCGAGAGACGTTTGAAGATGTGCGATGTGCCGAGTTGATAGAAATCCGTGGTCGCCACGTTCGGCGGTTTCGTCGCGCCCGCTTCCGGTTGACGCACGACGCCGCGCGCGTCCTGACTTGAAATGCCGCGCCCGTAGTTGAAGTACAAAGTGGCAGGGAAGTTAAGCGAAGGTGTGTAGGCAATCGCTGCTTTCGGTTGCAAGCGCGTCGCGGAATCCACGCCGGAGAATTGCGGGCGAAGTTTATCCGTGACGTTGAAGCGAAAATAATCGTAACGCAAACCGCCGTTTAAGCGCACGCGACCGTCGAAGAAACTGATGCTTTGTTGAACGAATCCGGCGGCGTTCGTGACGCTCGCATCGGCACTCGTTAAAAGAAAACAGTTCGTGTCAAACGTATCGTCGGGCAAGCCCGGAACACCGGCGTTGTTCGGCGTGCAAGCATTCAAAGAACTGCGTGTGATGAACGCGCGATTCGGATTGCGACCTATTGACGGGTATAAGCCGACGTTGGTTTGAAAGGCTTGTAGATTGCCGCCGACGGTTAAGAGGGCGGTTTGTCCGAACAGATTAAAGGGACGCAAATACTGCGCGTTCGCGCCCTGTTGTAAGCGCGAATCGTGCTGTTGAATTTCGTCGCCGAAGTCAGGGTCGTTAAGAAAGAACGTGAAATTAGAGTAAAGGTCAAACAGCGAGCGCGTCAGGTAAGCATCAACTTTGAACACGGAAGCATCGCTGAATTCGCGGCGATAATAAACACCGCCCGTCACGCTTTTAACCGTCCCGCCGTTTTCGGGGTCAATGAATCCGAAGCGGTCTAAACGTCCGGCGGCGACTTCATCGAGCGGAATTTGTCCCGAAGAAAAAAAGTCGTTGCGCCCGGCATTCAACTTAAAGCCGAACGCCTGTTTGTCATTGATGCGGCGCGTGTAGTTCGCCGTCAGGTTGTCGCGTTTATAACGCAAAGGGCTGATGAAAGGTCCGTCTGTGCGCGAGCCTTCGTAAGCGATGAAGGCGTCGGCTTTCGTAAGCGTCGGACTGTATGCGAAAAAGCCGCGATAAGTATTGAAACTTCCGGCTTGTATGCGCGCCGTCAAGGTGTCGGGCAGAGATTCTTTGAGCCGTATGTGGACGACGCCCAAGCCGGAAAAGTCGCCGTACTCGGCACTGAAAGGTCCGTTTAAGATGCTCACGTCTTGGATGAGTTCGGGCGTTAAGCTTTTGAGTTGTCCCAAGTATCCCTGCCCGTGACCTTGCGTGCCTTGATTCTGTTGCACCTCGTCAACGAGAACCTTCAAGCCGCCGTTCAAGCCGCCGTGATCCATGTTGAAACCGAAGCGGCGAATCTCCAGCGACTTGCCGCCGCCTTCGTGTTGACCGGCGTTGATTCCGGCATCGAGCGTGTGAAAAACTTGGTCGTCGCGCGAAAAGAGCGTGTTGTTATAAACCGTGTCGTTGCGCTGTTCGAGTCCGGGGTCAACGACGGTGCTGCGGATTACTACATCTTCGTGAACATGCGCGATAACGTATTCAACGCGCAGTAACATATTTTCGGTGCGCTCATCTGCACCGATGCGACGCTCAAACGGAGTCACGTTTTCGCCTTCGACGCGCAGAGTCAAATCACCCGCCGGAGCGGTGAAACTAAATTCACCTTCGCCGTCGCTCGTCGCGCGAACTTCTTCGCCCGCATCGTTACGCGCGATAAGTTGTAAATTCGGAGCGCGTTCACGTTGCTGTGAAAGCACGACGCCGGAGAGCGTGCGCGTGGGCGTATTGCTTTGCGCGTTCGTGGTTAAAGAAACGAACAGCGCGAATAGGGAGAAGGTAATCGAGCGGCGTAAATTGCCGGTTGCGAAAAGGGTGAA
>JBGTMR010000256.1:0-15901 GCA_041743485.1 Pyrinomonadaceae bacterium | reverse complement strand
GAAAGCGACTCTATATTGAGCCTTTGCGCGCTCAACCGAAAGAGCGTTTCGTATATTCCGACATCGGCTTTATCGCGCTCGGCGAAATAGTCAAACGTGTGAGCGGGCAAAGTTTGGATGAATACGCACGAACAAATATCTTTGAACCTCTGGCGATGCGCGACACGATGTTTCGCCGCTTTGGTCAAGACACAACAATTTCAAATCTGAAATCTGAAATCTCAAATAATCAAAACGTCTCACGCCTCGCTCCGACCGAAACCGCGCGCGCGACCAACACATATTTAGGCGGCACGGGCGAAGGCAGAGAAGCGATGTTGCGCGGCACGGTTCACGACCCGACGGCGCAACGCATGGAAGGCGTCGCGGGACACGCCGGGCTTTTTTCAACCGCCGATGATTTGAGTTTGTTTTGTCAAATGTTATTGAACGGCGGCACGCTAGGCGGCAAACGCATCTTGTCGCAGCTTTCAATAAATGAGATGACTTCGCCGCGTGTTATCAACGACACGGGCGCGACGCGCGGCTTGGGTTGGGATATGCGTTCGGCGTTTTCAGCGAATCGCGGCGAGCTTTTCCCGTCCGGTTCGTTCGGTCACACGGGCTTTACCGGAACATCAATCTGGATTGATCCGGCAAGCGAAACTTACATCATCTTTCTATCGAACCGCGTTCATCCCGACGGCAAAGGCAACGTCTCGGCATTGCGCGGACAAGTCGCCACCGTCGTCGCGGCTTCAATCACCGACAACGACCGGACGCGCACACAAAGTCAGGAATCGCTTTATCAATCAACAGTCAACGCCCAACTTGCCCGCCGCGCAATGGAGTCAAAGTCACCTTCAAATGTTGTTTCATCGAATGCGAACCGCTCCGTTCAAGTCTTAAACGGCATTGATGTTTTAGAGCGCGACGGCTTCAAACAATTACAGAACATGCGCGTCGGTCTGGTCACGAATCACACGGGCAGAAACTTAAATGGTAAGCCGACGATTGATGTTCTGCGTGAAGCACAGGGCGTGAAACTCGTCAGCCTGTTTTCACCCGAACACGGCATACGCGGCGCGGTTGATGAAAAAGTAAATGATTCGACGGACGAGAAAACAGGCTTGCCCGTTTATTCTCTCTACGGCGAATCGCGCCGCCCTAAGCCCGAACAGTTGAAAAATTTAGACGCGATTGTCTTTGACATACAGGACATCGGAGCGCGTTTTTACACTTATATTTCAACGCTCGGCAACGTCATGGAAGAAGCCGCGAAGTTGAACAAACCCGTGTTCATACTCGACCGTCCGAACCCGATTAACGGCACGGACGTGGAAGGCGCGATTGCCGACGCGGACAAACTTTCCTTTACCGCGTATCACACCATACCCATACGGCACGGTTTGACCATCGGCGAACTTGGCACGTTGTTCAATCGTGAACGCAAAATAAACTGCGACTTGCAGGTGATAAAACTTGAAAACTGGCAACGCGCGATGTGGTTCGATGCGACGAATCAAACGTGGATAAACCCTTCGCCCAACATGCGCTCACTCACGCAGGCGACGCTCTATCCCGGCGTCGGACTTTTGGAAACTACCAACCTCTCCGTCGGGCGCGGCACGGACACGCCGTTTCAAATCATCGGCGCGCCGTTCATTGACGAACGCCGACTTGCCCTCGAACTCAACGCGAAAAACTTGCGCGGGATTCGCTTCGTCCCCGTCAGGTTTGTGCCGCGCGCCTCCGTCTTCAAAGATGAATCATGCGGCGGCGTCGAACTCATCATCACCAATCGCGCCGAGTTTGAACCCATCCGCACCGGATTGGAAATCGCCAACGCCCTCGTCAAACTTTATCCATCAAACTGGAAAACGGATTCGTACAATCGCCTTCTCGTCAACACTGAAACCTACGAAGCCGTCAGGCGCGGCACACCCGCCGCCGACATCATGCGCGCGTGGGCTTCGCCACTCGCAGATTTCAAACGTCGCCGCGCGAACGCTCTGCTTTATTGATTCGTTCATCCACGGTTGTTCAAATTTTTGGATTGAAACCTTGTCTCTCGGATGAATCAAAGGATTGTTCTTCCTATATGCCGCGCACACCAAGATTCGGATTATGACAAGGCTTCATCTGCCCCTTTGAATGGCGAAAAGCTAACATTCTGCAGAGTGTAATGCTAAACAGAAATCGGTATCTTGGTGTGTTCTCCATATAGATACTTAAATTGCAAACGAGAACAAAACTTGCCTTAAAATTTTGCAAAATTATTTATCAACATTCGCCAATCCCGAATCGTCGCCCTTATCGTTTCCATCAGGGCTTGCTTTCCAATTCTTTGAAAAGCCGCAGGTTTTCAGATGCTCGAACATTTTTCTCTGACATTCAAGACCAACACTGTCAACCGACATTCACTTTTAGAGGAGTTCCCATCATGTTTATTTCTCCGACCACAATCTGGTATTCATCAAAACTGTACGCCAAACTTTTCATCGCGTGCGTGTTGGTGTTTATTTCTATCTCCATCACTCCGGCGCAGGAAATCACCGGCACGATTTTAGGCACGGTCACAGACACCAACGGTGCCGCCGTCTCCGGCGCGACCGTCACCATCACCGACACTGACAAAGGCACAGTCGTCCGCACCGTTACCACCGACGATAGCGGCGCGTATTCTGTTCCGCTTCTTCCCGTCTCCAATTACGAAGTCGCCATTGAAGCCGCGAACTTCAAACGCTACGTCGAAACCGCTATCAAACTCGACGTTAATCAACGGCGCACGATTGACGCCGCGCTTGATGCCGGAAACGTCTCCGAAGTCGTGACGGTTGAATCCGACCCCGTGCAGGTTGAATTGACGACGCCGACCGCTTCGACCTTAATTAGCGGTGAGCAAGTGCGCGAACTTTCGGTCAACAACCGCAACTGGATTCAACTCGCCACGCTTGCGCCCGGCGTTTCAAACGACCTCGCCGACCAAGTTTTCGTCGGCACGGTCAACCCTGACGGACAAGCGAACACGGTCAACATCTCGGTCAACGGCGCGCGCAGCAGCCAGAATACTTACACGGTTGACGGCGCGGACATCACCGACAGAGGCTCGAACCTCACAATTCAAGCTTACCCAAGCATAGACTCAATCGGCGAGTTCAAAATCCTGCGAAGTCTGTATCCGGCTGAATCGGGCAGCAGCGGCGGCGGTCAAGTCAACGTCATTACACGCTCCGGCGGAAGGCGATTCAGTGGTTCGCTTTTTGAATTCGTTCGCAACGAGAGACTCAACGCGAACAACTTTCTAATCAATGCCAGCGCGACTCCGCCCGCCGGACGCAACGCAGACGGCACAGCCAGACGCCCTCCGTTCAGATATAACAATTTCGGCTTCACAGTTGGCGGACCCATTTACGTTCCTAACTTCGGCGAAGGTTCAGAGGGCGGCATCTTCAAAAGACTAAACAGAACATTTTTCTTTTTCTCGGAAGAACAACGCCGCGACCTCCGCTATCCAACCCTTACCGCAACCGTTCCCGATGCAAACTTACGGCGAGGGATTTTTCCGATTCCGGTTTGTCTCAACCGCAGCGACGTTCCCGGCTCGACCTGCACGGGAGCGAATATCTTGCCCGCCGGAACACCGATTCCCACTAATCTTTTAAGTCCGGCGGCAACGGCTTACGTCAACCAGATTTACAATCAGTTGCCGCTTCCGAATAGTCCAACGGCGGCGAGTCCTTACCAGCTTGTTTCGACGGCGATAAACACGGCGAATTTCCGTCAAGAGATTCTCAAGATTGACCATAGTTTTTCCGACAGGCTGTCAGCCTTTTATCGTTTTCAAAACGATAGGATTCCGACGCTTGACGCCAACGCGCTTTTCTCAAGCGGTTCGGGTCTGCCGGGAGTTTCCACCACGAGTTCGACCTCTCCCGGACGCACGCACACCTTTCAAACGACCTACACGCTAAACTCAAATACGATTCTTGAAGGGCGTTACACCTATGCTTACGGTGCAATTCTTAGCGAGAACGTCGGACTCATATCGAATGAAATTTCTTCGATTCCCGTCACCTTGCCGTTCGCAAATACGCGCGACCGCATACCGACGGTTACAGGCAACGGCTTTAGCGCGCTACAAGGCTTCGGACCTTACGATAACTTCTCAAACAAGAACAATGTGGGTGGAAGTTTGAACATGATTCGCGGAACGCATACCTTGAAGTTCGGTGCTAATTATTCAAAGTATCGCAAAAACGAAAACGCGCTTGTAGGTGACGCAGTAGGACCTAATCAAGGTTCGTTCAACTCCTTCTCCGCGACCCTTCCGACAGGCGTGTTAGCGACGGGACCAGTAGGTACAGTGAACCAGAACTTACAACGCTTCGCTAACTTCCTCATCGGCAACGTCGCTAATTTCAGACAGGCAAGATTCGATTACACGGCGGATTTACGTCAGCAAAATCTGGAAGCCTTCGCTCAAGATGAATGGCGCGCCCGCAACAATCTGACCCTGTATTACGGCGTTCGCTATTCGCTTTTCGGGCAACCGCGCGACGAGAACGGACGCTTATCGAATTTCATCCCTGAACTTTACAATCCCGTGAACGCTCCGCGAGTGACGGGGGCGGGCAATCTCGTCGTCGGCACGGGAAACTTCTGCAACGGCATCGTCGTCAACGAACAGAACTTCTTGACCGCCCCGAATTGCACGCCGACCGTCTCGCCTTTCGGCGATAAAATCGCCAGCACCTCGAAGAAGAACTTCGCGCCGCGCGTCGGTTTCGCATACGACCCGTTCGGCAAAGGCAGAACTTCTATCCGTTCCGGCTACGGCATTTATCACGAGCAGGTTTTGAATGGCGTCGCCTTGCAAATCATCGGCGTAAATGCGCCCTACCAAGACAACGTAGATTTCTCGAACGTGCGCTTGGATAATCCGGCGGGGGGAGTTGCCGTTGCCGCTTCAAACGCCGCGCGTACCGTTCGCGCCATACAGAGCGATTGGAAAACTCCTTACACGCAACACTGGTCGCTCGACGTGCAGCAGCAATTGACCAGCAACACGGTTTTGACGCTCGGCTATTTCGGCTCGAAAGGTACGAACTTAATCGGCGTCACGGAACTAAACGAACTCCCGCCCGGTCTTGCGTTGGATTCGATGTGCGCGCCCGGCAACAATACGTCTCAAACTGCGGGTGTCACGCTCGTTCCCTGCCAACCGTCGGGCTATGCCTTTCGCGGCGCGGCAAACACCGCCGCTACCGGAAATCCGAACGTCGTCGGCACGGCTCTTTTCAGAGACGATTTGATTCTCGACCAGCTTCGCCCATATCAAGGTTATCGCTCAATCACGATTCTCCAGCCGCGTTACAACTCGAACTACCACAGTTTTCAAGTCTTCTTCGAGCAGCGCTTTGGCGGCTCGTCGCGCGTCAACACCTCTTATACTTGGTCAAAAAATCTGACCGATAACCAGACCGACCGCTCGACCGCTCCGCAGAACAGTTACGACATCAGAAGCGAATACGGTAGAGCGACGCTTGACCGTCGTCACATTTTCACTGGGAACTACATTTACGAACTTCCGTTCTTTAGCCAACAGAGGGGCTTTGTCGGCAAACTTCTCGGCGGCTATCAAGCCTCCGGTATCGTGACGCTAAATTCCGGTTTGCCCTTTACAGTGACGACTTCAAGTTACGACCCGGCGGGACTCGGTTTCATCGCGGCGGCTGTCGCGGGTGGCAGACCGACGCTGCTCTGTGACCCGAACGAAGGCGCGCCGCGCACGCAGCAGGAATACTTTAACCGCGCTTGCTTTCAAACAAATCCGGCGACTACCGTCACCGGCATCAGCAATGTTCCCGGAACGTCAGGGCGCGGCATCATCAACGGACCGCCAACCTATCGCGTGGATTTCACGATGACGAAAAACCTTCGCTTCGGCGAAACGACGCGATTGCAACTTCGCGGTGAAGCCTTCAACATCTTCAACCATACGAACTTCAGAACACTTAGCACCAACGTCACGGCAGCTAACTTCGGACAAGTAACCGCTGTGCGTGACCCGCGCAACATCCAACTTGCTGTGAAGTTTATCTTCTAAACTTTCAGGCTTAACCGAAACTCACCCAAGCCCGCACCGTTTTGATATTGAAGCGGGCGGGCTTGGTTTATGATGACCAAAGTCTTTTTAGACGAGTGAACCGAGTAATCAACTCACCTGTAAAACTTTGATGAATGACAAGGAGACTCCGACTTTGTTAATCAAGAATGCAAGCATCGTGACTCCAAACGGCACACTGGAAAATGGCACGCTGGTCATCGAACGCGCCCACATACGAGGCATCGTTGATGTTTCAAATGAGAATGATATAAAGGTTGATGACGTTTCAACGAGCGTGCGCCGAATAGATTTGCGCGGGGCGACGTTGATGCCCGGTTTTGTTGATTTGCATATTCACGGGGCGGTTGGATTTGATGTGCTGGGCGCGGGCGTTGATGGGTTGTCGAAGATGGCGAAGCATCTTTCATCGCAAGGCACGACGACGTGGCTGCCGACGTTCGTACCGGCGCGCGATGAAGAGTATGAAAGCGCGATTCGGGCGATTGATGAGGTGATGACAAGGCAAGCCGAAAATACTGATGACGCGAACGATTCAAAGCAAGCGACAACGGGAGCGCGCGTGGCGGGGGTGCATTACGAAGGCGTGTTTGCGAACAGAGAGATGTGCGGAGCTTTGCGAAGCGTGTATTTCAAAGATTACACGGAAGCGCGGGATGTGGATTGTATGCGGAAACTCACTTCGCCAAACGCAGTTCATTTCACGACGATTGCGCCGGAAATCCCGAACGGTATCGAACTGACGAAAGAGTTAATCCGGCGCGGCTTTATCGTCTCACTAGGTCACACGCGCGCCGATATTGAGACTTTAGACCAAGCGTGCGCGGCGGGTGCGCGTCACGTCACGCACCTGTACAACGCGATGACGGGCTTGCATCATCGCGCGCCGGGCGTGGTCGGTTGGGCGTTGACGAAGCCGGAGATGACGTGTGAAGTTATCGCGGATTTGCTTCATGTTGACGAATTCGCGCTGCGAGTCGCGCTCAAGTGTAAGGGCGTCGGGCGAATGATTTTGGTTAGCGACGCGGTGTTGCCGACAGGCTTGGGCGATGGCGAATATGAATTTTGGGACGAAACGATAACGGTTAAAAACGGCAAGACCGAAAACGAACGCGGCGGCTTGGCGGGTTCGGTTATCACGATACTCGATGCCGTGCGCGTGATGTTGAAGCTGGGCGTTTCTCTTGTGGATGTCGCGCAAATGGCGGCGACGAATCCGGCGCGCGTGCTTGGACTCGATGCGGAGACGGGTTCGATTGAAACGGGCAAGCGCGCGGATTTAGTCGCCGTTGACAATGCGGGTAATGTGCGTTTGACGTTGGTCGGCGGGCAGGTTGCATTTGAGAGTTGAAGGCAAAAGCTAAATTGAATCGGAAACCAAATTTATGAATCACACTTCGAGCATCAGATTTATCATCGGCGTCGTCATCGCATGTTCTGTCATCAATACCGGCATGATTGCTTCCGCGCAAGAAAGACGGAACAGTCCAAACTCGCGGACGTTGACGATAGTTAAGCCACAAGATAAACAGGGCAAGACAAACCAAGCGGCTGATTTACAAACAATCGTCAATCGGGCGGCGGAAGCGGCGCGGCGTAAGTTTCCGAATCTGAAAGCCGATGAGTTGGCGATTTCGCTGGTTGATGTGACGAACAACGCGAACCGCACGGCGAGTTATCGCGGTCAGGCGGCGATTTATCCGGCGAGTGTCGTCAAGATGTTTTATATGGTCGCGGCGCATCGTCAGATGCAAGACGGCACGTTGAAAGATTCGCCGGAAGTGCGGCGTGCGATGCGCGATATGATTGTTGATTCATCGAACGACGCGACGCATTACATTCTCGATGCGGTGACGAATACGAGTTCGGGCGTCGAGTTGAGCGACGATGAAATGAAGGCGTGGACGAATCGGCGCAATGCCGTCAATCGTCTTTTCGCGGCACAGGGTTTTACGAATATCAACGCCAATCAAAAGCCTTGGTGCGAAGCTCCATACGGGCGCGATAAGGTTTTTGTAAATAACGCGGACGCGAGTTTTCTGAGCCGCGCGGTGAACGTCGCAAAGAACAACCGCAATATGTTGACGACCGATGCGACGGCGCGTCTGCTCTCCGACATCGCCACCGGCAAAGCGATAAGCGTTGAGCGAAGCAGGGAGATGATGGATTTGATGCGGCGCGATTTCACAGGCACGACAACCGACAAAGACGACCAAGCGCACGGTTTTACGGCTCTCGCGTTGACGGGTGAAAAGTACAATAACGTCAAACTATGGTCGAAAGCCGGTTGGACTTCCACCACGCGCCACGATGCGGCGTACATCGAAATGCCGGACGGACGAAAGTTTGTTCTTGTCACCTTCACCGTCAACCACGCGAACGAGCGCGACATCATCCCGACAATCGCGGGCGAGGTGATGAAGGGTAGTGATGAGTGATGAGCGATGAATGATGAGTTGAGAAACAAAGTTAATGTTCAATGGTGACAGGCAAGCTTCGTCGTAGCTTCGAGCATTAAACTAATACTCATCATTCATCACTCACCGCTCATCACTACTTTACGGTACACACCGCGCGCGAGGCGTTCGGCGTAGCCTTCATGGACGAGGGCGTGATTGCCTTTGCCCGCGAGCGGGCGCGGGAGTTTAGTGGCGCGGGCGAGTTCGCCGGGTATAGTCATCACGGCGGTTGATAGGAATGCGCGGGCGATTTCGCGTGTCGCTTTGTCGGGTGCGATTTCAATTTTCAGTTCTGAAGGAAAGCGGGCTTCCGCCGTCGTCCAGATGTAGGTGAAGCGCGGAGCATAAACGACATCGAGCGGCACGACCTTCATTCCGCGTTGAAGTTCATCGAGGGCGCGCGTGAAGGTCGCGCGGTTTTCAATCTTCGCCGCGTCGCGCAAATCCCGTGTCGCCAGTTCCCATTCACGCCGCAGGACGCGCAGGATGCGGTTGGCTTCCGGTGATAAAAGATGCGATTCGTCTTTGCGCGAAACGCCGTTGAGAGCGTGAAAATGCGGGATGAGCGAACGGCGTATAAACAGCGTGCGCGCCGCCGCTAACTTGGCATAATAAACCTTACCGCGTCGCAGTAATTCATCTTTGAGCAGCCACGTTTGACTTGCTTCCGCATCCTTCTGAACATTGCGCGGCATGTATGCGTCGCGGCGTCCGCAAACGGCGACGTACAGAGAAGCACCGGCGGTGCGCGCGTCGGTCATCGCATTGGCAAAACCGACTCCTTCGATAAACGCTTCGGCTTCGGTGACGGTTTCGATGCGGCGCGTGGCTTCGCGTCGCCAATGGTAATCGCGCAGAGTTTCGATGTCGGGCGGCAAAATCGGTATCGTATCTTTCATCATCGTTTGAGATATGAGTTTTGTGGCAGTCGTGACAATCGGTTGGCGATAAGGTTAAATCATAAAACGACGTTGATGAAAGGAAAGACGATGACTGCGAAAACAGCAACCAAGACACGCCACACGCCGGAGACGGAAGCGGACGCGAACGGCAACGGGCAAATCACAAGCAAGCGACAACCGACACTTGAGGAATTGTCGCTTAAAGCTTATCGCTTAACGCACGAACGCTTGTACGGCAAACGTGCCTCCGCACCGCGCAAAACGCAAACATCAACCGCCAAACAAAGCATAGTGAAGCTACCTTAAAGCCGCATGACGAAACGCAAGTATCTGTTTGATACAAACGTCATTAGCAGCAAAACGCTACTCGGTGCTGAATCCCTGCCGCGCGGCGAACAAATTTCTTGCGTTGTCTATACCGAATTGATGACCGCTGCCGATGCGAAAGAGTTTCGCGCCTACCTTGCGACGTGGCGACTAGCAGCGCAAGAAAGTCGCCTTATCGCGCCCACTTTTGACGATTGGGAGACAGTCGCGCGAACGCTTCACCGTCTCGCGCAAGAGCGCAAACAGGCGGCGGGCGGCAAGTCACCGTCGCGCACATCTGCCGCCAAGCAAGAGTTGTTCGCCGATGTGTTGATTGCAATTAGCGCGCGACGCGAAGGCATCATCGTGGTGACGGATGACACCGACTTTCAAGCGATTAAGCGACATGTTAAAGGATTGCGCGTAATGACTCCGGCGGGGTTTTTCAAGTAGTGACAACTGTAAAGAGTAATCAAAGCGTGACCAAATCTTTTCAAGCCGCAAGCGGGACAGACCGCGCGGGCGGCAACGACCGTTTAATTCTGTTCGCGTTGTGGCTGCTGGTTTTTTCGGCAAGCAGTCAAATTATGATTGTGACGCCGATGCTGCCGCAAATCGGCAGGGAGTTAGACGTTGCCGAACAGGTGCAAGGCACGCTCGTCAGTGCTTACGCTTTGATGGTCGGCGTGTTCGCGTTGGTGATTGGTCCTATCTCGGACAAAATCGGGCGACGCAGAATTTTGCTGCTCGGTTCGGGAGCGATGACGCTCGCGCTTGTCGCGCATGGGGCGGCGACGGATTACTGGTCGCTTCTTTTCGTGCGGGCTTGTGCGGGCGCGGCGGGCGGAATGCTTTCCGGTTCGGCGGTCTCTTATGTCGGTGATTATTTTCCGAACGAGCGGCGCGGGTGGGCGATGGGTTGGGTGATGTCAAGCACATCGCTCGGACAAATCGCGGGCTTGCCTCTAGGGATTATTCTTGCCGATTCGTTCGGTTTTCGCGCCCCGTTTTTGATGTTCGCGGTGACGATGGCTCTGACGTTTTTGCTTGTCTGGCGATGCGTGCCGCAACCGGATGTCGAACGCGCGACCGCCAAGATAACCGTCGCCGGAGCGTTGAAAACATACTGGCTGTTACTGCATCGCTCCGATGTGCGGGCGGGAGCGGCGGCATTCGCGTTGATGTTTATAAGCCTCGCGTTCTTCATTGTTTTTTTGCCGAAGTGGTTGGTGAGCGAATTCGGGGCGACGCAAAAACAGATTGCCTCGCTGTTTCTCGTCGGCGGTATCGCCAACGCCGTGACGGGTCCCATCGCCGGACGACTCTCCGACCGCGTAGGGCGCAAGGTTCTGATACTCGGTTCATGTTTGGGACTCGCGGTGTTGATTCCGTCGGTGACTTTCGTGACTGACAGCTTTTGGATTGCGTACCCGATTTTCTTTGTGACGATGGTGTTGGTCGCGGCGCGTATGTCACCGTTTCAAGCTTTGTTGTCCGGGCTGGCGCGGGGCAACGAGCGCGGCAGTCTGATGAGTCTCGTCATCTCGCTCGGTCAAGTCGGCTTTGCTATCGGCGGCACGTTCGCCGGATTCGCATACACATACTACGGCTATCGCAGCAATACATATCTCGGCGGCATCGCGGTGCTTCTGATGGCTGTCTTGGTGTGGCGATACCTGCCCGAACCGCGCGGCGACACGGTTGATAAAGATGATGAAACCTTTGATGAGGGCGATGATGTGTCGCTGGCACAGCCCGCGCGAAAACGCGATGAGCGGTTCGCGCCGTCAAGCATCACATCGGAAGGCTAAAGCCAAACACTGATTTCGCATGACCAACTCCGAACGCTTTCTTCGCGCCTTCGCGCAAATCGAACGCTACCTGCGCGAACATTCGACGACCGACAGGCGCATCAATTTCTATGAGCGCGTTGATACGGTCGGGCGTTCGCGTCCTGCCGTGCGTCGCTTCGAGCGCGACTTGAAAGATTACGCTGATTTACGCAATGCGATAATTCATGAAAGTTCCGACGGACACGTTATCGCCGAACCGAACGAACGCGCCGCCTTTGACCTCGAACGCATCGCCGCCCTTATCGTCAAACCGCCGGTCATAATTCCGATGTTTCAAACGGGCGTCGTGACCGTCACGGTTGACGACACCATCGCGCATCTCGTGCGGTTGATGTTGGAACATTCCTTGTCGCAAATCCCTGTTCTCTTGGACGGCGCATTTGCCGCGCTTTTGACGACGGGTGCGGTCGCGCGTTGGCTCGGCGCGCGGACGTTGCGCGAAATAAGCGGAGCGGTCGTTCACCTCGATGATACTTACGTCGCCGATGTTCTAAACTTTATCGAAGACGCGGACAATCACAAATTCACTTCGCGTCACACAACGTTGTTTGAAGCCATCGCCAGTTTTGAAGATTACGAAACGCGCGGGCGGCGACTTGACGCACTGCTTATCACCGCCAACGGTTCTGCTTCGGAGCGCATTATCGGCGTCATGACAATCGCGGATTTACCGCGCGCGTTGAAAGAGGTCGGGCGCGCTCGTTCTTAGCTTTCGCCGGTTACACGGTCACGACCGCCGCGTTTCAGAGCAGTAAAATATGGTAGAAGATTAAAATGCAAACTGAAACATTGATAGAGAAAATAAGAAACTTGCCGCCGGAGCGCGTCAATGAAATTGAAGATTTCATTGACTTCATCCTCGAACGAAATAGCCGTTCGACACGACATGATGCAATCACCGAATACGCAGCCAAGCACGGCGGCGGCATCGCCGATTTTGACGCGGAACTTGAAGCCGCGTCGCTCGAACACATGTTTGATACAGAGGGACACAACCCGTGAGGCGCGGCGAAGTGCATTGGGCTGACCTCGCGCCGCGCAGTGGTTCGGAGCAACAAGGGTGGCGACCCGTCATCATTCTTTCACATGACGCTTTTAATCAAACACCGAATTGGCGTTCGATTATCGTCGTCCCCATCTCGACTTCGACGGCGCAGGCAGGACGTGGTTTGACCGCAGTTTTATTGCCGCAGGGAGCGGGCGGGTTGCCGCGTGAGAGTGTCGCATTGTGCCATCAAGTGACAACTCTCGACCGCTCTAAACTGATTCGTCGAATCGGCGCGCTCTCGCCCGACCAACTTCGACAAATCGAAACGGGTCTCAAGGCAGCAGTTGACTTGAGTTAAACGAAAACAGTTCTTTGGAGAATGCCCTGTGTATTCCTCACAAATCACTCGCCAGAATCCGACGTGCATCGTGTTGGTGATAGACCAATCGCGGTCAATGATTGAAGCCTTCGGCAATGATGACACGATGCGGAAAGCCGACTTCGTGGCGAATACCGTGAATCACACTCTGCATGATTTGGTGATTCGATGTACGAAGACCGAAGAGGTGCGCGATTATTATCACGTCGCGGTGGTGGCTTACGGCGGGCGCGATGTGCGTTCGGGTTTCGCGGGGGCGTTGACGGGGCGCGAACTTGTTCCCGTTTCGCAACTCGTAGAGTATCCGGCGCGCATCGAGACGCGAAATAAAAAAGTTGCCGACGGGACGGGCAATATCATTGAGCGTGTCGTCCGGTTTCCGGTGTGGGTGGATGCGATGGCGGACGGCGGGACGCCGATGTGCGCGGCGTTTCGTGAAGTCGAGCGTTTGTTGGTGGGTTGGGTGCGCGAGCATCCGCGTTCGTTTCCGCCCGTCGTGCTGCATTTAACGGACGGCGAATCGAGCGACGGCAACCCGATTGACGTGGGGCGCGGGATTATGAATCTGACGACGAACGACGGAGCGGTGTTGTTATTTAATTGTCATATCTCCTCGCGCTCAACGAGGAAAATCGAGTATCCGAACAGCGCGAATGACTTGCCGGATGAGTTCGCGCGGGCTTTGTTTGAAGCATCGAGTTTATTGCCCGCGAGTTTTTGCGACGCGGCGATTCAGCTTGGCGTCGGCGTCGAACAGGGCGCGCGCGGTTTCGTGTTCAACGCCGATTCGTCATCGGTCGTACAGTTTTATGAAATCGGCACAAGCCTGACCGGAATGGCTCCCCATTCGTGGATGGACACAGGTGTTTAAGAATTGATTCATCGGCTCATCAATTTATTGACTCGATTTCAGAGGGAAATCAGTATTTCCGGCATTCATCTAAAACTTTGAACGGAAATGACATCCCAACTATTTCTTCTACGCAAACCATACTTACCGCGTTGCGCGTAAGTCAATTACTCTCTCTGTTCATTTGTTCTCTTCCGTTTGCATAGGCACGCTTCCCGCGCATTAAAAGCCGGGTAGCGTGTAATGCATTAACCATTTGCCTCGTACTTACGGCGCACAACAAGACCACCCGTCGTGACCGGGAGTGTCGCCCGTCAGTAACAAAATAACCGACCTTTACTTCACCTAATTTAGGAGCATCACCGATGAAAAATTCATTCGCCACAAAGCACCTTAAAGCAACTCGCATCGCTCTGTTCTCTCTTTTGTTCGTCGCACTCGTTGGCGGCGCAATCGTTACCCAAACACGCAACGCCTCGGCTAACCACCCGGTCTTGGTTGAAGGCGAAAAAGACTTCGACGGCGACGGACTCGTCGGTCTCGCCGAAGATACTGATAACGACACCGACCGCGTTTTCGGCACAATCAACGCCGCGCTCGGTGCGGCAAACGGCGGCGCGAATCAGAATGGTCGCGTCACAATCGTCACTTCCGGTCGCTTCGGCGAAATCGTCAACATCACCGCCGCTAACGGCAATGTCACGCTCGAAGCCGCACCGGGCGTCGAAGCCAATCTTGACGCCGTGATTGCCGGTGCGCGCGGCACGCAATTCCCGACCACAACGAATGCCACGCGCCAAGCCGCGCCCGGCATCATCGTTGACGCACCCGCCGACCGCTACGTTTCAATCACCAATATCGTGAGCCGTAACTGGACGAGCGGTATTCAGGTCAACGGCAATTCGCGTGTCGCCATCACGAACTGCCGCATTGAGAACAACGTCAACTACGGCATCGAAGTGACAGGCAACGCGCGGGTCAAGGTTGACCAAACTGCGATTCACGCGACGGGATTTCGCGCAGGAATGACCGGAAACTTCCCCACCGCTAATGCGCCGAACCCCGGCAAGGGCATAGAGTTTGACGATAATTCCAGAGGCGCGGTCTTCCGCACGGAAGTCAGCGGCAGTTTCGATACTGGCATCGCAAACGAAACCCGCGACCGCCGCAACGTCTTCGTCAGGGATGTGTATCTCTTCGACAATCGAAGGGATTTAGTGAACGTCACTGAAGATAACGGTGGCAAGGGACGTTACGACAGGTCGTTCGGCGAGGGCAGAGATAACTGACAAAAGATTGCCGCGACCAATCGCAAAGAAGTTTAGGTAATACACAACGACGACGTTCAGCAATTGAGCGTCGTCGTTTGGCATTGACGTGTAGTTAATGAAACGGGGAAGATTCACTTTGCAGCATTTCTTTAATGAGCCGATGAAGCAATGAATTGATAAAAACCATGTGGCGACTTGAAGCACAAAGTTTTATGAGCGCGAAGGACGGGGCGAGTATCGCGGAATGCGAGGATGCGATTGCCTTCGATGAAGCCAGACGGCGATACGCGGTTGCCGACGGCGCGACCGAAGCTTTCGATGCGGGCAGTTGGGCGCGAGCTTTAGTGCAAAGTTGGACAACGGAAGATGAATCGGCTTGTGATACGGAAGAAAGTTTCAAGTCATGGGCGCGGGCGACGGGCGAGCGTTGGGAAAGCGAATGGAGCGGGCGCGAGTTGGCTTGGTACGCGGAAGCGAAACGCGAAGCGGGTTCGTTCGCGGCGTTCGCCGGAGTGATGTTCGATGCGGACGAACCACAAACTTTGAAGTGGCGCGCGGTCGCACTCGGCGATGCGTGTGTGATTCATCGTCGCGGGGATGTGATTGTGCGTGCGATGCCGATTGACGATGCGCGCAAGTTTAATGCGACGCCGCAACTTGTGCCGTCGCGCACCGAAAGACACGCGGACGTGTGGCAACATCTGTGCATCGAAGCGGGCGAGGCGCGTGACGGCGATGTGTTGTTGCTTCTGACCGATGCCGTCGCCGCGTGGTACTTGCGCCTGTT
>JBGTMR010000255.1:0-5597 GCA_041743485.1 Pyrinomonadaceae bacterium | reverse complement strand
GCCCCATACCTGCCGCGTCTTGCAATGCGGTATGTCCCTTTTCAGTCATTACATCCGGCGACATTCCCGCTTCCAAAAAGCGCACCACTTCCGCCGTGTCGCCGCGTTCGGCACTTTCGATAAAACTTTGCACGTCGGCTTGCTCGCCCGTCAGCTTGCTTGTCTGAACGACTTCCGGCGCGTCAGCGATGGCTCGCACGTTCCAGTTCAGATAACCCAAGCCCGCCGTCATCGCCAGCATCAACACACCGATGATGACGTTGAAGCCGCACGATGTCATGTTGACGGCGACCGTCGAAGAATCGAAATACGCCCGCATCTCGTCGGCAATCCGGCGCAACGTATCGTTGTGTCCCGATTGCTTAAACTTTACCTGCCCCGTTCCCATCCACGCTTGCACGCTGACCTGTAAATCGGCATCAATAGTCGTCAAACGAACGCGCGACAGCGATTCCTCATGCGGTAAATCGAGTTGCTTGAGGGCGTGAATCAAAGCACCGCGAAACGAAGCATCCGTCGCCCCGACGACCACATAACCGCGCATCGACTTCCACATCATCACGAGTACGACACCCAACATGAGCGGCGGCAAATACATGAAATACCTAAACCCGCTGCCATTCAAAAAGGAGTTGGCGCGTTCGTTAAAAACGATAGACAGCAACGGCAACATCTGCGTCGAGAACACGAGAGTCACGAGCCAAAAATTCTTTCGCGCCGCCGACACCATCGGCTTTTTACGCACCAGCCCGCGCAGCCCCATCGTCAAACTCCACACCGCCACCACGCCGAGCATGATGCTTTGTACCCATAAGTAATTGAACATAAATTTACCTTTCAACTTCTTACTCCGCAGAGTTGCTGTTATTACCGACTTGTGCAGACAATGCACGGACAAACACAAACAACGTTGTCAAAAACCACACGACGAAGATAAATAGAAACCAGTACAAAGCACTGACGGTTTGCACCAGTGCTTTGTTGTAGTCTTGTAAGAATTTGAGCAGCAGTTTAGGCGATTGAATTTCTTCGGCATACTCTGGATAACCAAACGTGCTAAGCACGCCGGTGTTAGGCAAACTGAATTGCAGCAACAGCAACATCACCGCCAGCGACACGATGCTAAATTGCAATGCTTTGGCGGCTTTCTTCGCCGGGTTTTTCTCTTGGGTAATGTACGCCAAAGCAGCAAGCGCGGTCAGGGTGCTGATTGAGAGTAAAGCGAGCATCAAGGTGGTCGGGTTTTCAAACATAAAAACTCCTTCTTAAAATTTAAGCGGCTTGATTGAGTTGTACAGGTTGATTGCAAATTCGTTAGAGATGCGGGTTATCTCTGTAGGAAAAGAAACAGACCAAGAGATAACCCGCCTGAACCGTTACGGGCAAGATTCCGGTTTCCAACCGCAAAGGTCGTCTGTCCTTTTCCTGCTATCTTCTGCATCGTTCTCGCATTCTCTAAGTTCCAGTCCGAGAATGATAGCCTGACCAGTAACAAAGATCGCGCCGACAAGCCCTGATATGACGGCACCAACGCCTAGAGTTTCCGCACCGGTTGCCGCCGCCGTAATCATTGAGGCATTTACCGTAAAGCCCATCGCAGTTACCCATATGCTTATTTGGTGCTTCCTGCAACCAACGCGCTCTTCCTCTATCTCCCTCGCCCACCTCTCCCTGCAAGCAGCTTTTGTTTCGCATTGTCCACCACCGCCGTCAACGGGTTCGAGCGTTGACTCCCAGACGGGGATGTCCTTGTCCCATCCACCACCCGGAAACTGCGGCGGCGCATACGGCATCCCGTCTTCCACCGTTGTTGCGCGATACGTCGCTTTGACCAGCCGCACCGCGCCCGCACGCCTGACTACTGCGGCGATGCGGCGGATGCCCCCGCGCGCGTCGCGCTCTACCTGTCGCGCGCCGCGTTCGTCCGTTATCGTCTGCAACCGCCCGCGCCGGTCATAACGGTACTCGTCCCACCTGCCCGTGCTGTCCGCATAGCGCGTCAACGCCCCGCGCGCGTCGTAGCCGTAGCGTCGCACCGCACCGTCATAGTCGCTCTCTTCGACGATGCGCCCCGCCTCATCGCGCTCGGCACTGCGCCGCTTGCCGTTCTTGACGAATGCCACGGGCAAGCCGCTCGCGTCGCGCTCGACCGTGACCACGCCGCCGCGATTGCTGCTGCGCTTTACTATCAAGCCGCGCGCATCGAACTTGTTCGTATATCGCCGACCCGACGGCAACCGCTCGCTCGTGACGAAACCCGCCGCGTCGTAAGTCTTCTCGAAGCGTCCGACATCGGAGTAGGTGTAAGCCGTCTCATTGCCGTTGGCGTCGTACTCAAACGTAAGTTCGCGCTCGGCACTCTTGAGCAGGGTAAGTTGACCGCGCGCGTTGTATGTCGTGCTGTAATTACGCGCCGCGCCGTTCCGCTCCGGCGCGAAAGACTTCTCCGTCCCGTCACTGTTAACTTGTCGCAGAAGTTGATTGTTGTCGTCGTACTCGAACTTCACTGCACCGCCTGTCGAATCGGATATGCGGACGGGACGATTAGCCGCGTTGTACTCGATGCGTGCGCTGTTGCCTTCGTCGTCGCTGGTGACGGTAAGCGCGCCGCGCTCGTTGTGTTCGTAAAAGGTTTGCGCTCCCAAAGAATCGGTGACGGTTGTGCGGCGCGACACTTCCGGGGCGGCAAACTCATAATCGAAGCGCGTGGTGCCGACGGCATCGCCCGTTTCGATGACATAACCGCTCGCGTCGTAGCGCGTGCGAAGCAGGATGCGCTTCACGGGGTCAACGGCGCGGGTTAAGCGTTCGTCTTTGTAGTCATAACTCCAAACGGCTCCGGCGGGGTCGGTGACGCGGGCAAGTGTTTTTCCCGTTTGTTGAAATGCGACCTGACGGTTGGCGTGGTCTGTGACGGAGAGCAGGCGCGGGTTCGCCGCATTTGACCAGTTGAGCCGGAGCGTGCCGCCCGTGTCGTTGGCGATGCGGGTGACGAGTCCGCGCGCGTTGTGGTTGATGGTGATGCCTAAGAGGTTGCCGACCTGAACGCGGGCGAGATGAAAGGCGTCGCCGCGACGGGCGTAAGTGCGCGTCGTGTCGCCGTTTGTTTCGGTGAGCGTTTCCGTATCGGTGATTTCAAGTTGCGCGTGCGTGGTGGGTTGTTCCACGTCCAAGCGGAAACGATTGCTTTCCTTGTCGCGGTGAAAGGCGAGTGTGTTTCCGTCGGCGGTGGTGAGCGTCGCGTGGTCGCCGTTCATGGCGATGAAGTCGTTGAAGGTGAAAGACCAGCCGCGTCCGAGTCCGACGTCTTCCTGACGGTCGCTAGTGTATGTGCGTTGAAACATGAGCGGCGTCGCTCCGGGTAAATCGAGGTCGGTGGTGGCGAAAGCCAGTGTGCCGCGTGCGGTGCTGACGTTGCCGACAATCGCGCCGTAAGTCGTGGAGCGTTGAAGCGGGACGAACGGATTTATCTGCGTGCGTCGTCCGAGCGTGGCGAGTTGGTCGAGCTTTATCGTCGGCTCGTCCTGTGCGGTGGCGGGACAGGTCGCGCACGATTGTTTCTTCTTTTCAAGTGGAACTAAAGTTGCGGGGGGGGGTTGGAAAAATCGGTGCGCGCGAATCCGGCGAGCGGATAGGTGAGCATGGCGACGAGTGTAACCAGCGTGATAAAGAATTTGGACATGGGAGCATCCTCTCGTATCTGGAGGACGAACGGTTGATGTATGCGCGTGGTTCGTGTTGAACATTCGCGCGTCGGAGGGGTACACGCATAATACTCTTCGCGTTCCGCATGTCAACGAAAATTTTGGCGCGATAAAATCTTTTTCGCGTCGCTATGTTGATAACGGTGCTGGTTCGTTTCGAGGCGTTCTCGAAGTGTGAGAGAAGCGGAAGGCTTTAATCACGAGGCGAACAAGTGGCAGGTAAAGCGGATAGTGTGCCGTATTGTTCGGCGTGTCAATCCGTGGTTTCCGCGCGGTCTGTTTTTCGTTCGTGATGCTCCGGTAATCGCGTGCTATAATCCCGCGCGTTATTTCAGAAATAAACAGCTTGCCGGAACACCCCCGTAAGGAGAAGCGAAGATGGCTACGGAATTAAAACGCAACATGGCGGGCAGCGTGGTTGACCGCATCGAACAACTGCTTGGCGACGACGCACGCTCACTTTTAGACCACACCTCGAACACCATTCCTCGCGCAAACATTCACCTCCCATCACCCGATTTTGTTGACCGCGTGTGGCTGATCTCCGACCGTCCCGCCCCCGTCTTACGCAGCCTGCAAACGCTTTTCGATAACGGACGCCTCGCCGGTACGGGTTATCTTTCAATCCTGCCGGTTGACCAAGGGATAGAGCATTCGGCGGGTGCGTCGTTCGCTCCGAACCCGGAGTATTTCGACCCGGAGAACATCGTCAAACTCGCGTATGAAGGCGGTTGTAACGCCGTCGCTTCGACGTTCGGTGTACTCGGTTCAGTGGCGCGTAAGTACGCCCACAAGATTCCGTTCATCGTCAAAATCAACCACAACGAACTTCTTTCATACCCGAACAAACACGACCAAATCTTGTTCGGCACGATTGCCGAAGCCCGCGACATGGGTGCGGTTGCCGTCGGCGCGACCGTCTATTTCGGCTCGGACGAATCGCCGCGTCAGATTGTCGAAGTCGCGGAACAATTCGCTTACGCGCACGAACTCGGTATGGCGACGATTCTGTGGTGTTACCTTCGCAACCCGAAGTTCAAAACCGAAGGCGGCGACATGCACACGGCGGCTGACTTGACGGGGCAGGCGAACCACTTGGGCGTGACGATTAAAGCCGACATCATCAAGCAGAAATTGCCTGAAAGAAACGGCGGTTACAACGCCTTGAACATCGCGGCGGGCAGCAGTTACGGTAAATCGAGCGACAAGATTTATACGGAATTGACGACCGACCATCCGATTGACCTTGTGCGCTATCAAGTCGCAAATTGCTATATGGGACGCGCCGGGCTTATCAATTCCGGCGGCGATTCTAAAGGCGCGAGCGATACGAAAGAAGCGGCGCGCACCGCCGTCATCAACAAACGCGGCGGCGGCATGGGGTTGATTTCCGGGCGCAAAGCTTTTCAACGTCCGATGACGGAAGGCGTCGAATTACTGAATTTGATTCAGGATATTTACCTCGCCCCCGAAATCACCGTCGCTTAAAATAACCACCACCAGAGGAAAGAAAACAATGGCATCAAGCGACGACCAAGCGATTCAACCACCCGCGATTTCAGACCAAACCGGACAACTGGATTCACGCTTTATGCTGTGGCGCATGTTCTGTACGGAGACGGGCGTGAATGTCGAAACGATGCCGAGCGAATTGGACGGTGAACTTAAAGCGCGTTGGGAAAAAGTGAAAGATAAACAACTTCACAAACCCGCAGAAGCAACGCCGACACCGCCCGTCACAACCAACTCTTAGCTCGACTTTATCCATTTTGGAAACAGGCGACGTAAATAAAAGACTTAACGTCTGACCATTAGCGAGACTTTTTGAACATGGCATTTTCTAATTGACATTCAAAAAGTCCAGCGTCGAAAACAAAAGACTTACGTTGTAAG
>JBGTMR010000254.1:0-19059 GCA_041743485.1 Pyrinomonadaceae bacterium | reverse complement strand
GAAGCTTTCGGTTATACCTTACGCACTTCGACCAGCCCGCCGCCGAACGGTGACACTATCGTTGCGCTTGCTTCGGGGGCGAGTGTCAGTGGTGCTATCGCCGCTCCGCCCGCCGGTGGCACGCGCTACGACACGACGCAGTACACCATCGAAGTTCCCGTCGGGGCGACCGGACTCCGCATAGACTTAAACGGCACGCCTGACATTGACCTTTATGTGCGACAGAATAGGCGCACCGCGAAAATCGGTGATGAATACGTCGCGGACTTTGTTTCCGGCACGGCGAGCGGCGTCGAGTTTCTGAATATCAATTCGGACGGCGTGCAATCGGCGGCGGGCGGAGCGTTAGCCGGACGCGAACCTACCTACCCGTTGCTGCCCGGAACTTACTTTATCGGCATTGACAACTTCGGTCCGAACGCCGTCACTTATACCCTGACGGCAACGGTCAGCTTCGCCGCGACACCGCCCGCGCCATGCACTTACGATGTCGCATCAAGCAGTGTCACGACGTTTGCGAGCAGCGGCGGCACAGGCACGGTTAACGTTTCGTTCCCGACGGGTTGCGGCAACTTTTCGGCGACGAGCAATGACCGTTGGATTCGCATCGAGAGCGTGGACAACAACAACGGCACTACGAGCGGGTCACTGCTCTACACCATCGAAGCCAACACGACGGGAAGGACGCGCACCGGCAGCATCATGGTCGCCAACCGCGTCATCAACATCACCCAAACGCGCAAAGGGCGTGTGGTACGTCGCGGCACACGTTAGCGTTGGCTTGCTGTAACCGTGTCAGGGGCGATGAAAGATAAGAAAGCATCTATCCACGAAAGAAAACGAAACAGCACGAACAAAAACCTGAAGGAATTTGGCTTTGTTTCGTGCTGCTTCGTGTTTCTTCGTGGATAAATGCTTTACCGCTTCTTACTGCAAACTCACATTGATTCACGCCGAAGCGACTTTTTCTTCATCGCTCGCGTCGTCAAGCATCGGATTTTCTTCAAGCGGTTCTTCGGTTTCGTGCGCTTCATCGTCGCGCGGAAGTTCCGTGTCGAGGTCACGCTTAATGGCGTCGAGGATGCCGTTGATAAATTGCGTCGCTTCAAAAGTCGAGAAGCGGCGCGCAATCTCTAGGGCTTCGTTGATGACGACGGTGCGCGGCGTCTGCTCATGGATGAATTCATAAACCGCGAGGCGTAAGACGTTGCGGTCAACAATCGCCATGCGCGAGATGCGCCAGTGTTCGGCGCGTGAAGTGATGCGCGCGTCCAATTCCGCGAGGTGCGCGAGAACCCCGACTGTGACGCGCGTCGCAAATTCACGCGCGGGTTCGTCTGTTTCTTCGTCGCCCAACTCCTCCCAGTACGCGCGCACAAGTTCATCGGGGCGCACTTCCGTCACATCAGCCGCGAACAACATTTGCAAAGCGGATTCACGCGCTCGCCTTCTTAAACCCATAATAGTCAGCGATGAGCGATGAGTGATGAGTGATGAATGAAAACTTTTCTCAAATTCATCGCTCATCATTCATCACTCATCGTTACCGTCCACTTCCTTATACAAATTTACCAACTCGACGGCGACCATCGCCGCATCGAAACCTTTGTTGCCCGCCTTGACTCCGGCGCGGTCAAGAGCCTGCTCAATCGTGTCCGCAGTGACGACGCCGTAAGCTATCGGCACACCGCTTTGCATCATCGCGTGCGAGATGCCTTTCGTGACTTCGCCCGCGACATATTCAAAGTGCGGCGTCTGTCCGCGAATAATCGTGCTTAAACAGATGAGGGCGTCGAAGCGGTTCGTGTGCGCGATTTTCTGCGCCAAAAGCGGAATCTCGAATGAACCGGGAACGCGATAATGCGTAATGTCGTCCGCCTTCGCGCCGAGACGTTCGAGCGCATCGAGCGCGCCTTCGACAAGTCGCGCGGTCATCAAATCGTTCCAGCGCGCCGAGATTATCGCAAACCGAAAACCTTCGGCGTTCAAGCGTCCCGTGACTAACTTCGGTTGTAACAAGTGCGTCGCTCCAAATTGTTTGATTGATTATTGACTGGTGAGTATAGGAAGCAAGGTTGCGGGTGACAAGCGATGAGGAATTTTCGCGTTCTATTTTTGATTGTTATTCACACTGTTATTCGCATCACTTGCGGGGTTCGGATTGTTCGTATCGTTCGCGGTCGGTGAAGTCTGGTTCGGGTTTTGCGGAACGAGGCTGATGCCGTATCGCGCGCCGTTGTTTTGAATCCATTGCAGACGTTGTTGTTGCCATGCGTCGAAGTCTTCGACGAGTTGCGTCACGTTCGTTCGTCCGGTGCGGCTGGCGCGTTCGCGTTCCGGCAGGTCGCCGTAATCGCGCGCGCGGTTTAGCAATGAAACGAAATTCGCGCGTAAGCTTGCTTCTTCGTCACCCAAACTTGGAGCGCGTTCAATCTGTTCGAGCGCGGCGGCAACGCGCGAAGTGTCACCGTTCAAAGCTTCATTAAAGACGTTCGATGTTTCGTTCAACGTATTGTTGTATGCGACGAAATCGTTGGTAGGACTTAGCGATAAACCGTTGGCGATGCGCGTACCGAGTTCGCCTGCGTTGAAATTGACGTTGCGAAGCTGCATCCCGACGATGGCGAAGGTCAGCACAACTAACGCGAGGGCGATTGCCTGAAGCCCGTGCCAGATGTACGCGATGTTTCCGCGTTTGCCGACACGTTTATAATCAACGACGGTTGCCAAGACCGCTCCGGCGAACAAGCCGCCGAGATGCGCGGCGTTGTCTATCACCGGAATAATGAAACCGATAAAGACGTTTAGTAGAATCGTCGGCAACATCCCCGTTCCGAAAGCCTGCTTGAAACCGTCGGGTAGTTCACGGCGATACTTGATGCCGAACACGAACAGCACACCGATAAGCCCGAACAACGCACCCGACGCCCCGACGGAAACCGCGTCTTGCGAATTAAACAGAAATCGCGTGACGATGCCGCCGCTCGAATACAAATCCGGCTGCACGCTCAAGTAACTCGCCGCGACGCCCGCGATGCCCGCCACAATCCAGAACACGACGAACTTTGCCGAGCCGTAAAGACGCTCGACATAAGGACCCAAAATCCACAACCCGTACATGTTCATCAACAAGTGCGGCACGCCGCCATGCAGAAAAACCGGGGCGACGAATCGCCACCACTCGCCTTGATTTATCAAAGCGTTGAACTTCGCCCCGAACGCGATAAGCACGGAGTTGTTCTGTGAACCGCCCGCCCAAGTCGTCAATAAAAACACGACGATGTTGAGAAACAGAAAGATAAACGTGAACGTCACCGGACGCTGAAACAAAGCCTGTGCGAAGCGCATCGTTTCATGGTCGGCACGGGGACGCGCCACGCCGTCCGCATCGTTAGTCGTTGCGTTGCGCGGCAAGCTGTTCGTCGCGTTAGCACCTGCGGGCGCGTCGCACATCGCGCACGTTTTCTCGCCCGCACCGATAAGCGCGCCGCAATTACGACACACGCTCGGACGATTCGTGTAAGTCGGGTTAGTCATATAAGTTTGTTTGTGATGCGCGGGATTCTACACGACACAGACATGAGTGTCATGCGAAGCATTATTCACGCATCGCTCAAGCCTCAATTTATCACTCGTTAAAGTCGTCAAGTCAATCAGACATCACGGCGTTGCCAGAATGACCGCTTCGGTCATTCTGATTATCACTGATGAATATCCCCAACCTCTAAAAACAACGGGAATCAACCTTAAACGCGCAACCTTAGTATTGGTACAGGCTTTGCCAAGACACGAGTGCCGCCCTCTTTGTGCGCGGCATGTTCGCCCACGCAAGTCGCCATGCAGGTCGAATTGCCATTTACAATTTATCCACGCCGCGCTTTAAGGAAAAACCTAATGAAGTCTTCACTATCTTCGATGTCGAATCGCTTTCAACATTTGACCGCCGCGATGCTCGCCGTGTCGCTTTCGTGCGGCATGGTCATCGGGTTAAGCCCGAATACAGCCAACGCGCAGACCATACGCAGTTCAAGCAGGAAGGATGTTTCCCAAGGATACGTCGCGCCGATTGATAACAGCAGCCTACGCGCCCGCGTGAGGCGCGCGGTTAAAACATCCGGCGAAAGTTATGCGGGCATGAAGCTTTCACCCGCGCTCGAAGCACTGACGCGCGATGCTTCGGCGGCGAACACTCCTGTCAAACTCATATTGCAGACAGATGCCGCCGACCTCCGCGAAACACAGAAACTGGTACTGCTCAACGGCGGGACGATTTCGCAATCCCTGCCCGGACTCGGCATCGTCAGCGTCGAGATTCCGGCACGCGCCCTAAGCACCATTGCCGCTTCGCGCGCCACGAATTATGTTTCCGTTGATGCTCCCGTCGAACTCCTCGCCGTCGCGGATGATAATGATGACGATTCGCACGACGCTCATACCAAAAGTTTGTCTCTCGTCGCGGGTCACTTACGCCAAGCGACCGGAACGTCGCTCGTCGCGTCGCCGTTTGGTGACGACGATGACGATAGCAACGGCGCACTGTACGGAAGCGGCATCGGCATCGCCATTATTGATTCCGGCATGGACACGCGCCACCACTCGTTCACTCGTGACGGAGAGAGCGCGAGCCGCATCGCCGTCAGCGTTGATTTTACCGGCGCGACTTCGAGCAATGATCCTTACGGACACGGCACGCACGTCGCCGCCCTCGCCGCCGGAAATCATCACGTTGCCGCAGGTGCATACGCCGGAATCGCTCCCGATGCGCGGTTAATCAATCTGCGCGTCCTTGACGATAAAGGCATCGGCAAAACGAGTTCCCTTTTAGCTTCGCTCGAATGGGTGATGCAGAACCGCACGCGCTACAACATTCGCGTCGTCAACATGAGTCTCGGCACGCTCGCCGTTGATTCTTATAAGAACGACCCCCTGTGTCGCGCCGCGCGGAGTCTGGTTAACGCGGGTGTCGTCGTCGTCGCCGCCGCCGGAAATAACGGTAAAAATTCCAACGGCGAAAAACTCTACGGTCACATTCACTCGCCCGGCAATGAACCTTCGGTCATCACCGTCGGCGCAACGAACACCTTCGGCACGGATGCCCGCTCCGACGACGGCATCGCCACTTATTCATCGAGAGGTCCGACCCGCTCGTCATGGACGGACGCATCGGGCGTCAAACATTACGACAACCTGATTAAGCCCGACCTCGTTGCGCCCGGCAATAAACTCTACGCCGCCGCTTCTATAAATAACTTCTTGCTCAATCAACAACCCGACTCGTTGGCTGCCATGAAAAAGAAAGAGCATCATCAGATGCGTATGAGCGGCACATCAATGGCTTCGCCCGTCGTCGCCGGAGCCGCCGCCATCATGCTTCAGGCGAATCCGAAACTGACGCCGAACATGGTCAAGATGATTTTGATGTACACCGCGCAACAGCTAAACGGGTTCAATACTCTGGAGCAGGGAGCGGGACAGTTAAACCTCGAAGGAGCAGTTCGTTTAACGAAACTCGTGCGTCAGGATTTGACGGCGCAGACTGCCACCGGAGCGCGCCTCTTAACTACTAGCTCTTTGCCGCAACCAAACACAACCATCGCCGGACACACGTTTCAGTGGTCGCAAGGAGCATTGATGAATCACACCTTTGCCACCGGCACAAACTTAATCCGGCAATATCATAAAGTGTACGCGCAAGGCGTATTGCTCGCCGACGGTGTATTGCTCGCCGACGGTGTGTTGCTCGCCGACGGTGTGTTGCTCGCCGATAGTTTATTGACCAGTAACGGCACACGGCTAACAGACGGTTCACCGCTATTTAGTTGTGGCGTGTTGCTCGCCGACGGCGTGCTGTTAAGTGACGGCGTGTTGCTCGCCGACGGCGTGTTGTTGGCGGACGCCAAACTGCAAGCCCAATCAACCAGACGCAACGGTGACAACACCGCCGGAATGGGAATCATCAGCGAGTAAAAATCGATGTGAAGTAACTCGCTGTTTCGTTAGACCAAAGGAACTTCAAAGCAGAGAGGCGTGCGAAAAAATCGCGCGCCTCTCTGCTTTTGTGTGGTCTTGTTTTAACGTCAGTTCGACATAAGCAGCCCCGTCAGGGCAATGGCATTAAGATAACGTGGTTTATCAACAAGCGTGTTCTTTGGAATCAATAAGTTATCAAATTTGAAATTTGAAATTTCAGATGTTTGATTCCTTAACTTAATGCCATTGCCTGTCAGGGGCGACACAACTGAGGGCGAATTGTGTCGCCCCTGACGGGGCTTGTTCGACATTTGGTACTTGTTCCCACGGCTGACGCCGTGGGCTATGACTATGCCGCCCCTTTGCGGGGCTGAAGGCAAACCGCCTTACCTCGAACTGACGTTACTTATTCTTCGATAATTGAAATCTCATACCGTTATGCAACTCCGCATTACAGATAGCAGACCGCCCGCGCAAGATGACCGGATGCGGTCACATCATTTCATCATTCTGACCTCGACTATTCATCCGATTTTTTCGCAAATTGCTAAGGAATATCGTTGTTTTTCGGTTTTTCGGGTGCGGAACGGCGGTTGCTATAAAGAGCGTGTGTCAAGCGTCATCCGATGTCGCTTCAAACATATTGATACCAATTCTTCGACCACGTTACTTTTAAGGAGATTCCCTGTGAGAACACACTTTCGCCCCGCCCGCTTACTCGTCGCCGCCACTCTGACGGCTTCGATTTGTAGCGGCATCATCATCGGCGACAAAGCCGCCGCCGCGCCCGATTCGCGCGTCGCGTCCGCTGTGGCTGACCACGCCGCGCGTCGCACCCAACAACGCTTTCCTAATCTTTCGCTTTACGCGCGCAACCTGTCCGCCGAATCACGGGCGCAAGGTTATGCCGCGCGCTTTACGCATCAGACGGTTGCCAAAAGCCTGACGCGCCACCTCGCGGCTTCCGCCACGACGCAACCCGTTTTGACCGGCACGGGCGGCGTTAATTCAAATGCCGTCATTGACGCGCTAACCTATAACCTCGACCACACGGCGAAGGGCAACATGCGCCGCACGACCGTGTGGAGTCTCGATGCCGACAAGCTTTTTAACAACGTGAACACTGCCGCCGAATTGTCCGCGCGACTTCAAAGCGTGCTTGATGAAGCCGCCGCGAATCGTAAGGAAGTCGTGTTGTTCGTTGATGACCTGCACCGCTTCGTCGGGGCGCAAGCCGACGCGCAAATTGCGCGCATCGTCGAACAGGCACTCAAGACAAGCGGCGTCCGCGTTATCGGCACGACGACCACCAATCTTTTCGATTCCGAAATCGCCGCCGATGAAACACTCGCCGCCGTCTTCAAAAAGATTGACCTCGACGACCTCGCGGCGACGAAAAAAGATGCCGCGCGTGACGAGCAAGATTTCGTCGGTGATAACACCTCGACGGATTTGCGCGCCTTTATTGACAACGCCAAACCCGGCGAACGCACGACCGCGATTCTTCAAACCTCCGACACGAACGATCCCGCACTGCGCGCCCTTCTGCGTCGCACGGGCGGACGAATCGTTTCACAAATGCCGAACCTCGATGCGGTCGCGGTTGAACTCACCGCCCAAGCCGCCGAAGCTCTCGCCGCGAAAGGCAACACCAACTATCTTTCGCTTGACCGCGAAGTCGGCAGTCTCGGTCACATCGAAGTCGCTTCGACCGTCACCGCGATGCGCGCCGTCTCCGGTCAATCCAACTTCGACGGGCGTGGCGTGACCGTCGCCGTGCTTGATTCGAGCATATACACCGGACACAACGCCTTCAAAGCCGAAGCCGATATTCCTTTCTGGAAAGACGGGAGTTTTCAGACGCTCGGCAAAGGCAACAACCGCGTCTCCGTCAACCAAGACTTTACCGGCGTCGGCATGAACACCGATGACCCTTACGGTCACGGTTCGCACGTCGCCGGAATTTTAGCGGGCGGCAAAGAAAGCTTTGAATCAAAATATCGCGGCATCGCTCCCGGAGCGCAGGTTCTCAATGTGCGCGTCCTTGACGATAAAGGCATCGGCAGCACCGCCAAATTGTTGAGCGCGATTGACTGGCTCTACAACAACCGGACGCGCTACAACATCCGCGTCGTCAACATGAGTCTCGGCACGCTCGCCGTTGATTCCTACAAGAACGACCCCTTGTGCCGCGCCGTCCGCCGTCTCGTTGACGCGGGTGTCGTCGTCGTCGCCGCTGCCGGTAACAACGGCAAGAACAGCGCGGGTCAAAAACTCTACGGGCAGATTCACTCGCCCGGCAATGAACCTTCGGTCATCACCGTCGGCGCAACGAACACCTTCGGCACGGATGCCCGCTCCGACGACGGCATCGCCACTTATTCATCAAGAGGTCCGACCCGCTCGTCATGGACGGATTCATCGGGCGTCAAGCACTACGACAATCTGATTAAGCCCGACCTCGTTGCGCCCGGCAATAAAGTGATTTCCGTCCAAGCCAAACAGAATCTGTTGCTTCAACAAAACCCGACACTAGACGGACCTAACGACAGATCCGACGACCGTGCGGCGATGTTCTTAAGCGGCACGTCAATGTCCGCCCCCGTCGTCGCCGGAGCCGCCGCCATCATGCTTCAGGCGAACCCGAAACTGACGCCGAACATGGTCAAGATGATTTTGATGTACACCTCACAACGTCTTCCGGGTTTCAACGACTTCGAGCAGGGCGCGGGTAACGTCAACATCGAAGGCGCGGTGCGTCTCGCTAAACTCGTCCGCGCGGATTTGACGAACTCGACCAAGATAGGGACTTCAATGCTCACCGCCGCCATGCCGACACCGCAAACCACATTCAGCGGTGTATCTTCCACCGGTTCATCGTTCACCGAAACATTCACTTGGGGACAAGGCATCGTCATCGGTCACACGACCGCGAGCGGAACAAACCTCATCAGTAAGTATCAACCGATTTACGGCACGGGCGTTCTTCTCTCCGACGGCGTGTTGCTCTCCGACGGTGTATTGCTCTCCGACGGCGTGCTGCTCTCCGACGGCGTTCTTCTCTCCGACGGCGTACTCTTGTCTGACGGTGTGTTGCTCAGCGACGACGCGAAGGCGATGAGCTATGGCGTTCTCCTGAGTGACGGTGTTCTTTTGAGTGACGGCGTGTTGCTCTCCGACGGTGTTCTCCTGAGCGACGGCGTTCTTTTAAGTGACGGCGTTCTCTTGAGCGATGCTAAAACCACCGCCTTGAGTTCAATGCTCAACGGCGATGACGGCGGAGCAATGGAATAAACCCTTCAACCGACTTTCAACTAATCAACTCAGCCCACGCGGGACGAAGCACCTCATCTGGCTTCGTCCCGCGTGGTTTTTGTTTAGCTTTCCGTGACCGTAGTTATACGAAGCCTGTGCAAATTAAAGTCTTCAATTTTCACCGCGTGAACGGCGGCTTGAATTTAGCCGTGCGTTTTAACGCACGGTGCGCGATGACAAGATACCGCGTCGCGTCAGCAACGATTGAAAAAAGATGGCGAGACTTCAATCGTTGCTGACGCGAGATTCGATTCTAACGCTTTACCGTGCGTTAAAACGCACGGCTAAATTCACTACATCGCTACGCGATGATTTATGCACAGGCTTCAGTTATACCTCCGTTCACCTCCGTTATACTTATCTCTCCAGTATCGAAATCTCATATCATTTTGACCTCAACCAATTTGAACGCGCCTCACGTCAACTTGACGCAAATCCTGTCAGCACGCATTTCGCGCTTCACGATTAAAACTCGATTTTGCCCGTAAATTCGTGGTTTCCCCACGCCCGTCAACGTGGTACGGCGGTTGCCCAAGCAAAATCGCGCGGCTCATGCGCTCACTCAAAACGCTTCAATTCCGCTTCATTGCTTTGCCTTTTCTCTGTTCGATTCAAATCTATCCCGCCGTTTGTGAAGGAACTTTTATGACCGCTACGCTCATCAACTCCGCTTCCGCATCCGCACCGAATTTCGCCGCCGTAGGGCGCGCGCACGATTCGCTCAACGTCCCGACGTTGAAGGCACAGGATGAACCGGAGGTGCTTGCATTTCTCGCCCGTCGTCCGCTTCATACCGTTTTCATGTGCGGCTTGATTAAAGACAACGGCTTGGTCAGTGAACTTAATCGCGGCACGTTTTACGCTCATCGTGACCGCGCGGGCAAGCTCGACGGCGTTGCCCTCATCGGTCACGCGACGCTTGCCGAAGCTCACAGCGAAGATGCCTTAAACGCTTTCGCGCAGTCTGCTCCGGCGTGTACCAAGACACGCCTCATTCTCGGTGAACACGACAAAATCTCTCGCGTGTGGGACGCCTTCACCGCCGCCGGACACACCGCGCGCTCCATCGCCCGCGAACATCTGCTTGAACAACGCTTGCCCGTGCGCCACTTCGACCGCGTAACCGATTTACGTCCCGCGACGCTCACCGACATCGTTCCAGTGATGGAAGCTCATGCCGCCGTCGCATTTGATGAAAGCGGAACGAACCCGATGCATACCGACCCGCTCGGCTTCCGGCTTCGCACCGCGCGCCGCATAGAGCAAGGGCGCGTCTGGGTGTGGATAAAAGATGACCGCTTGATTTTCAAAGCCGATGTCGTCAGTGATACGCCGGAAGTCGCTTATGTCGAAGGCGTGTATGTCGCGCCGGAAGAACGAGGCAAGGATTACGGCTCGCGGTGCATGATGCAGATGGGCTTGCGCCTTCTCGCGCGCTCCGTCTCCGTCTCCTTGCTTGTCAACGAACAGAATGAAGCCGCCCTCCGGCTTTACTACAAAGCAGGTTTTCAACTTCGCAGTCTCTATGACACGATTTTCATCCACCGCGCCGAAGCAAAGTAGGAAGTCGAAAGTCGAAGGGCGAAAGCAAGATAAAAGCCGAATTCATCCTTTTCATTGTTCATCCTTCCGGCTTTCGACTTTCGACTTTGCTTCGGTCACGAACCATTCACTTTGAATGCTTGCGGTCAGATTGCATCGTCGGTTGGCAGCGTGCCTAGTTTGTTTCGTGTGTCCGAGATAAAGCTTAAAAGCGTGGTAGTGAAGTCTTTAACTTGTCTTTTGCATTGAACGAATTGAAGCGGCACGCCGATTGAAGAATGTTCACGCGAGCCGTCATGTCACTTGGACGGCGACCGCCTTCCGCCACTCCATCGCGTTCACCTTTTCGTTCGATTTTCACAACTCCCGTTGCGTTCCCTCCTTCAAGCTCGAAGCTCGTTCTACTATTTGGTGCGGAAAATGAAAAAAGAAGAGAATTACAAAAGCCGCGTCTTCAAAAAGGCGGTCATCGGCATTGGCGGCGCGGCGTGGTTCGCGGCGTTCATCGTCTTCGCGTTGACCGCGACGTGGCAGAACCAACTCATCGTCTGCGCCCTCGCACCTTTGACGATTATCGTCGGTATGTTCACGACGACGTTTCAATTACCGTCGGGTTTGAAGTTCACGGAAGAGCGCATCACCTTCACACCGTCCGATGCCCTCGTGATTCTTATCGCATATAACTACGGCATCGCTCCCGCCGCGCTTGTCGCGGGCATTGAAAGCTTCGCGTCATCGCGTCGTAACGGACGCACCAGCCAGCTTTCGACGGTTCTGTTTTCATCGGCAATGATGGCACTCGCCGCCGGAGCCGCCGGTGGGTTTATCTCTCTCACCCCGCATTTCGGTTTCGACCTTCGCAGTGAACAAACCTTGCTCGCGGCGGCAGTCGTGCTGCTTATCGCCAGCAGCGTGCAAACCCTCGTCAACATCGGCTTGTTGTCTCTCGTGCTTTCGCTACGCCATGAAACTTCTTTTTTAAGTTACATGAAAGGCTTCTTCGCCGTCGCGCCGAGTTTGCTCGTGACGGGAACGGTCGCGGGCGTGCTTCATATCGCCTTGAGTTTCAATGCCGTGCTGCTTGTCGTCATTGGTGTTCCGCTCATCGCCGCCTTGCTCGTCGCGCAACGCCAGCAACGCGACAGCGTGCAAAAGCGCATGTCAATTTTAGAGAAGGCTCACCGCGAAACCATCGAAGCCCTCGCCGTCACCATCAACGCCAAAGACGAAGTGACGCACGACCACGTTTTGCGCGTGCAGATTTATTCCGCCGGAGTCGCGCGCATCTTGGGTTGCGACCAGACGGAAGTCGAAGCCTTGAAAGCGGGAGCGTTGTTGCACGACATCGGCAAGATTGCCGTCCCCGATTACATCTTGAACAAGCCCGGCAAACTGACCGCGCAAGAGTTCGAGAAAATGAAATTGCACACCGTCGTCGGAGCGCAGATTTTAGGGCGCGTCGAATTTCCTTACCCCGTCGTTCCCATCGTTCGCTCGCACCATGAGCGTTGGGACGGTAAAGGCTACCCCGACGGAATCGCCGGTGAAGACATTCCTTTGACGGCACGCATTCTCTCCGTCGTGGATTGTTTCGACGCCGTGCGCGAAGACCGCCAGTATCGCCGCGCGATGACGCGCGAGGAAGCCATCGGGCTTTTGATGGACGGTTCAGGCACGCAGTACGACCCGCGCGTCGTCGGGGCATTCGTCACGCATCTGCCGGAGTTTGAAGCCGAAATCAATGCCAATCGTCACACACCCGTTCCGAGTTTCGGCATCGAACCGAAAGAACAACTCTCCGAAGCCGCGCGTCAGGTCGCACCCGCTGCCGGTCTCGCCGAAACCGTCGAAGTTAAAGACGAACCCGCTTCGAGCGCGCCCAAACACACGCACACCGAACTCGATACGCTCTACACGCTTTCCCGCACTTTGCAATTCGGCGAACCCACCGCAGCCGCGAGTACGTTCACCACCGCACTCGGCAAACTGATTCCCTTCGACCTCTGCACCATAACTTTGACGCATCCGGTCACGGGCGACAACCGCGTCGTTCATCTCACTTCAAATATGAAATCGGGCTTGCCTTCGGAAGTCACTGACCTCTTAGAACAACGCACCATCGGCGTCGGCGAAGGCGTCACGGGATGGGTCATCGCCAACCGTCGTTACTTTTCAAATGTTGACCCGAAACTCGATTTACCGACCGATGCGCCACCCGTGCTGATGGAACATTTTCAGAACTTCCGCACCATCGCCGCCGCTCCCGTCTTTCACGAACGCACAATCTTCGGGGCGGTCACGCTCTACTCATCCGCGATTGGCGAATACACACCGACGCACGAACGCCTTCTAGCGGAAGCCGCGACGCTTTTCGCCGCCGCCCTGCGCCAACAAAACCTCGCTGCCAATCTAAATCAACAGGCTGCCGACAAAGCCGCCGCCGATACCACCTTGCCCGATACGATGTACGGCGAATCAACCGACGCTATGGAATCCGCGATGACGCATTGAAACAACATGAGTTCGACGTAAGGGTTTCAGCCCCGTCAGGGGCTTTAAGGCAAAACGTTTTATGTCGAACGGACGTTGAAGAGAAGCGTTTCCCGATATAACACGGTTTATTTCGCGGATGCCGAAGACGGCGGCGATGCTTCTTCTGCCGGAACGTAATACAGAATACGTCCGCAGTTTTCGCAGATGATGAGGTCGTCACCGCGACGTACTTCCGACATCGTTTGCGGGCGCAAGCGCATCAGGCACGCGGTGCATGAATTATTGCGGGCTTCGGCTAAGGCTTGCCCGTTGCGTATGCGCGATGCGATGCGTGTGTAAAGCGTCGCGGACTGTTTCGGTAAAGCGACGGTCAATTTTTCGTGAAGTTTGCGGGCAGCGGCGAGTTGTTTGGTTTGGCTTTCGACTTCCTTCTCGAATCCTTCGATGTTTGATTCGAGTTCGCCGCGCAAGCGTTCGACTTCCGGGGCGTGTTCGGCAAGTTCCGTTTCCGCTTTTTCGATTATCTCCATGCCTTCGATGATTTGTGTTTCGAGGGTGACAATCTGTTTGCGCGCGGCATCGGCTTCGCGTATCGCCGCCGTGTATTCGGTTTCGTTTTGCGACTTCATCAAATTGCGGTCAGCCCGCACGACCTGTTCGCGTAGAGTGGCAACTTCAATTTCGCGGGCGGCACGCAAACTTGCGGCTTCGTCGCGTCGGGTTTCAAGCAATCGAAAAGCTACGGCGCGCTCCTCAAACTCTTGTTCTATCGAAGCGCGCCGTTCGGGAATTTTATTAAGCTCGGACTCCAAGCGTTTTATGTCCAAATCCGTTTTTTGTAAATTGATGAGTTGTTCGAGTTCTGCTTTCAATATCCAACTCCTTGCGAAGTAGCCTGTCCGGGTATGAAGAACGAGGGTTAATGATAAACGTGATGTTACAAGACGAAGGCGACGGCGGGCAAGCGAGGCAAAGTCGAAGGGCGAAAGTCGGAAGGCGAAAGTTAGAGAACCGGGAGCGGGTTGCGAAAAGATGTGAAGTCGCAATGATTTACGAAAGGGTGGAACGGAGGTGGACGGAGTGAAACGGAGAAGTGAATTTGGTTTTCTCCGTTTTACCTCCGTTCACCTCCGTTTTACTTCCCGCCTCACTTCTTGGCTAAAGCTTTGGCGCGCGCAACGACGTTATCAACCGTGAAGCCGAAATGCTTCATCACGTCTTCGCCTTTGCCCGATGAGCCGAAGCCTTCCATGCAAATCATGTCGCCGTCCCAGCCCGTGTATCTGTCCCAACCGAAACGCGCTCCGGCTTCAATACCAAGCCGTTTCGTGACCGCGCGTGGTAAGACCTGTTCTTTATAAGCCGCGTCCTGTTCTTCAAACAGTTCCCAACACGGCATTGAGACGACGCGCACGGCGTGACCTTCCGCCTGTAATTTTTCGCCTGCCTGAACCGCCAAGCCGACTTCCGAACCCGTCGCCATGAAGATGATGTCGGGCGTGGTCGTCTTGCCGTCTTTGTCCGTCGCGTCGAGGAGAATGTACGCGCCGCGCCGCACGCCTTCTGCGCTTCCGTACTTGCTCTGGTCGAGGATGTTTAGTTTCTGGCGCGTGAGGATGAGGGCGGTCGGGCGGTCTTTGCGAAGAATAGCGAGTCGCCATGATTCGCGTGTTTCGTGCGCGTCGGCGGGACGGAAGGTGTAGAGATGCGGCGTCGAGCGAATCGCCGCGAGTTGCTCAATCGGTTGATGCGTCGGACCGTCTTCGCCAAGCCCGATTGAATCATGCGTGAAGACGTATATGGCTTGCACGCCGGAAAGGGCGGCGAGGCGCACGGCGGGTTTCATATAATCGTAGAAACAGAAGAACGTGCCGCCGTAAGGAATCAATCCGCCGTTGAGCGAGATGCCGGTGAGAGCCGCCCCCATCGCGTGTTCGCGTATGCCGAAGTGGAGTATGCGTCCGGCGTGGTTGTCGGCGGAAAAGTCGCCGCCGCCTTTGATGCTCGTGTTGTTTGACGGCGCGAGGTCGGCAGAACCACCGATGAGCATCGGGAGTTTCGCGGCAATCGCATTGATGACTTCGCCGGAAGCCTGACGTGTCGCCATCGGTTTCGCGTCTTTGAAATCGGGTAAAGAGGCTTCCCAATCGGCGGGCAGTTCGCCGCTCATCATCTTGTGCCATGCGTCGCCGTCTTCTTTGTGCGTGGCTTCGTAACGCTTCATCATGTCGTTCCAGTCGCTTTCGAGTTTCGCGCCGCGCTCGATTGATTTATGAAATTCGGCGCGGGCTTCTTCCGGGATGAAGAAGAATTTTTCGGGGTCGAAACCGAGCGTGACTTTCGTTTGTTTGACCGCTTCTTCGCCGGGCGCGTCGCTGTGTGCTTTGTGCGTTCCGGCGGACGGCATACCGTAGCCGATAACGGTTTTGACGGAGATAAGCGACGGGCGGTCGGTGACGCTTTGGGCTTCACGAATTGCTTTGTCAATTTCTTCGAGGTCGTTGCCGTCTTTGATAAAAGACGTGTGCCAGCCGTAAGCCTCAAAGCGTTTCATCACGTCTTCCTTAAACGCGAGGTCGGTCGAGCCTTCGATGGTGATTTCGTTGTCGTCGTAAAAGTAAATCAGGTTGCCAAGCCCAAGCGTTCCGGCAAGCGACGCGGCTTCGCACGATACGCCTTCCATCAAATCGCCGTCCGAGACGATGGCATATACGAAGTTATCAATCATCGGGAAATCGGGTTTGTTAAAACGCGCTCCCAAGTGCGCCGCGCCGATGCCCATGCCGACGCCGTTGGCGAAGCCTTGCCCTAAAGGTCCCGTCGTGATTTCGACGCCGGGCGTCATAAAGTTTTCGGGGTGTCCCGGCGTTTTGGATTCGAGTTGGCGAAAGTGTTTGAGTTCATCAAGCGGCAAATCGTACCCGGTCAGATGAAGCATCGAGTAGAGCAACATCGAACCGTGTCCGGCGGAAAGAAGGAAACGGTCGCGTCCCGCCCAACGCGGATTCTTAGGGTTGAAACGCAGATGCTTCGTGAATAAAAGGTAGGTCAGAGGGGCGCACCCTAAGGGAAGACCGGGATGCCCGGATTCGGCGTGCTGCACGGCGTCTAGGGAAAGCGTGCGAATCGTGTTGATGCAAAGTAGATCGAGGTCGGTTTGTGCGTTGGAACTTTGTTCGGGGGAAGGATTGGTTGCGCTCACGGATTTAATCTCCTCGTGCTGATAGGGTTGAGACATCTTTACATGCGTGGTTTGACTTCGAGGTTACATGCCAAAAAGAGTTTGACGGCAGTTCGATGACGACGGGCGTCGTTTTATGAAGCGAGGCGCGTGCAGATTATCACGACTAAGCGCGAAAGCGCGCGGAGAATGTGAATTTCATCAAACACATTCTCCGCGCACTTTCGTTACAACGCGAAACTTAAAACAAATTTAACTTTAGTTGACGACGCGACGAATCGCATTGCGCGTCGTTCTGCCGACCTTCTTACCGACGCGCGCCGTACCGACGCCGACTTGACCCGTACCGCGCGCGGTGTCAACCGCCAAGCCGCCCGCGCCTTTACCGAGTTCTTTTCCGGCGACGATAGGTTTGCCGCGCGCGATGTTTTTACCGAAACGCGCACCGCCGCGCCCCGCGCGTTTGCCGCCGCGCGCATAGTATCTGCCGCCGCGTTTATAAGCCGCGCCGATGCTTGGGCGGCGACGCCTCTCACTGCGTACCGTGCGCCGACGTGTCCGCTGACGCGCGGGCAAGGTTCGTTCCTGCACGGCTGGTTCAACGGTTGAAGATGATGATGATGACGAGGCGGTGCGTGCGTTCACGTCACCGATTAAACCGGACATTGAAACAACAACGGCGGTCGCAACGACCGTTAAAAACTTACGCATGAATCTTTCCTCCACATAATCTTGAATCTGTGTTTGAGGCTTGTTAGCCGAATCGGACGAGGAGATGAGAGTTTGTATTAAAACGCACCAAGCGGTTTGCTCTTGTACGTCGCGGAGCATGAACCATGCCAGTCGGGTTTTGAGGCGTAATTAGACCTCTTGCAAAAGTCCTGTAAGGACTAACTGAAAATAGCCCAGCGATTCATCGCTGGGCGAAATGTCGAAGATTTCTCCAGTCCCGTAGGGACGACTGACCGGATTTTCAATTGTCCCTACGGGACAAGGCAGTCTATTGAGAAGTGAAGCCGTCATAAAACAAAAGCCTTCGCCATCAAATAAGAGGCGAAGGCTTTTTATGGATTGTTAAAACACTAAACCGTCACACGATGCGGTGCGGGTTTAATGAAACCATTCACTTTCCGGCAACCGCGCGGGCGGCATTGATGCGTCCGCCGCTTGCGACTTTACCCGCGAGGTCGCCGCTTTTATCAACCGTATCGAGCAACCGCGCACGCAGTTCTTCAGTCGTAAAATCGGGATTTTCCGCAAGGACTAATCCCGCGACTCCGGCGACGTAAGGCGTCGCCATTGAAGTGCCTGACGCTTCAAAGTAATCGCCGCCAAGCCATGTACTGATAATCTCCGCGCCCGGTGCGGCGACGTGAACGGTCTTCGCGCCGTAGTTTGAAAACGATGCGAGACGCCCGAAACGATTGAGGGCGGCGACGCTCAACACGCCCGGATAATTTGACGGATAATGCGGGCGACGGTCGGCGTTCGCGCTCGAATTTCCCGATGCGGCGATAAACATAATCCCCGCGTCGCTCGCTTTCTTTATCACGTCTTCGAGGGCTTTCGATTTCTGTGTCGAACCCCAACTTGCACTGATGACGGAAACCGGAACGCCCGCTTTGCGCCGCTCAATCACATAGTTGATTGATTCGACGGCATCTTTCAGCGTGCCTGAACCCGTGCGCGACAAAAACTTGAGCGGCATGATTTGCACTTGCCAGTTGATGCCCGCGATGCCGATGTTGTTATTGCCGACCGCCCCGATGATTCCGGCGCAGTGCGAACCATGCCCGTTGTCATCCATAGGGTCGCCCATGTTATCAACCGCGTTGAAACCGAAGCGGTCGTCTATCTCGCCGAGTTCGGCATCGGTATAAGCGGGAACGTTTGCGGGGCGCGTCCACATGTTATCCGCGAGGTCTGGATGCGCGTAATTGACTCCGGTATCTATGACCGCAATCACGACATCGCGGCTCCCTTGCGTCGTCTTCCACGCTTCGACCGCGCGCACATCAACGCCCGCGCTGCCGTCGCGTTGTCCCGTGTTGTCCAAAGCCCACTGCTCGGCAAACATCGGGTCGTTCGCCGCCGATTCGTTTTCGCGGTAAAGCAAATCGTAAGGACGCGCGGCGGAACGTGAACCATCGCGCCCGTTGAAGTCATTAACGGGTTCAAGCTTAATCGTAAAGTTCGGCTCGGCATAAAGGACTTCCGGCAACTCACGATACTGCGCGGCGACCATCGCCGGATCGCGGTTGTCCAAATCGTTAATCGCCGTCAATCCGTTGACCGCTTCGATACGATCTTCAACCGCATCGTTCAAGCCGCTCGTGAGGTCATCAATATCTTCTTCGCTCAACGAAGACTTGAAGCGCACGAGGACTTCCGGCTCGCTCGAAGCACCGGGACATACTTCAATCAAGGGTTCGTTAGATGACATTGGCTCTTCAAGCACGACGCGATTTGGCTGATTGTCCATCCGCCGCACTTGACCCGCAATCGCCGCTATCATCACGAACACCAGCGCGATGACCAAACGTCCGACAAACTTTTCT
>JBGTMR010000253.1:0-20995 GCA_041743485.1 Pyrinomonadaceae bacterium | reverse complement strand
CACGAGATGCCACACGCTCAACGTCAAGCCGAGTCCTTGCATCACGCCATACACAAGCAAGATTCCGGCTTGCGCGGGCGAAAGATTCTGCCCGTAAAAGTTGCCGTAGTTTTCCGCCGCCGCGCTCGCCGCTTTGATGTGTTCCGTCTCTTTATTAACATGCGTGATGTCTGTTTCGCGCGTGGTGTCGGGTGACGAATGCGCCCCCGCCGCCATCGGAAACACAAGCGGGCGCACGAACGTCGGATGACCGTTCAAGCGCAAACCGAGAATGCCGTGAAGCACGCGGAAAAGTTGATAGATAATCGCCAACCTGCCGGGCGTCGCCGCCCCGAAGCGTGCGATAAGATTTCGTGCCTGTGTTTGCAAACCGAAGCGTTCGGAAAGTCCTATCGCGGGAAAGGTGATGATGAATAAACTCATCAAACGATTGTCGGTGAACGCGCGTCCGAGCATGTTGACGATGCCTTCCGCGCCGGGTTGCGAAATGAATGTCAAGCCCGCGAAGGTTTCACCTGTCACCAAAGGAAGCCCCGCGAACAAGCCCGTCACGAATCCGGCGACCACCACGACAATCGTCGTCCGCAAACGCAAAGCCAGACCGACGACGACGATAAGAACACCGATTAACTTGAACCATTCAGGCATGGTGATTTTCACCTCATAAACAACCGTAAGAAAACCCGCGAAAGTAAAATCGAGTTGAGATACCGGGAAGTAGTAAAACGGAGGTCATCGGAGGCATAACGGAGGTCAACGGAGAAAGCTAAGTTAACTCCTCCGTTTAACTCCGTTACCGTCTCCGTTCCTCTCCGTTTTAGTTGTTTGTTCGTGATTGAAATCCCAACCGTTTATGCAAGTCGGTATAAGAATTTTTACCGCGGCGCGGCGCGCATAAAATTGTTCATATCGGTTTTGAGTTTCACAAGCGACGGTTCGTGCATATAGAGCATATGCCCGGCTTCGTAGAAATCCATCGTGACGTTTTTGCGAAGCGACGGGTCGAGACCGAGATGCGAGAACGTGTGCATCGTCGCAAAGTAAGGCGTCGCAAGGTCGTAATATCCGCTCGCCACAAAGACGCGCAACGCCGGATTCTGTGTCATCGCGGCACGCAACGTGTCGGCTGATGAGACGTAACGATTCTCACTCTGCGCGTAAGACCATGGCTGCACGCGCCCTGTCAAAATTTCGTAAGTTAAATCGTTTTCGTAGTTCAAATTTGCCCGCACATAATGATTGAACGTCGTGCTGTAAATCCCCTGAATCACAGAATATGAAGGGTCGTATTCGATGCTCTCTCCGGCGGCGTCGAAGTCAATTCCGGTGAAGCGTGAATCGAGTCGCCCGACGGTGCGGCGTTGTGTGCGAAGCAATTCCTTACAGAAGCGCGGTTGACTCAAAAGCATGTCGGACTGCTCTATGTATTCGGGTGTGAGTCCGGTATAGCGCGCGAGTTTGGCGACGACGGCGGTGCGTTCTTGCGCGGAAATCGTTGTGCCGCGCATGACGGCTTGGGCGTATTCGCCGGTCACGAAAGTTTCGACTTCGCGCAATGTGCTTTGAAGATTGTTTTGCAAATCGGGTGCGAGTCGTTTGTGATACCACGCGGTCGCGGTGTAGCTCGGAAGATAGAGCATGAACGGCATCAGGTTGTTGCGCTCAAAGCGAATCGTCGAGAAATCCAGCACCGAAGAAATCAGCATGATGCCGTTTAAGTACATCCCGAAACGATTCTGCAAGTAACCGGAAAGGGCGGCGGCGCGTAACGTTCCGTAAGATTCTCCGGCAAGAAACTTCGGCGAACCCCAACGCTGATAGCGCGCGGTGTAAAGGCGTATGAAGTCGGCGACGGATTCGATGTCGCCGTTAAAGCCGTAAAACTGTCGCGGGTCTTCGCCCGCGACGGCGCGACTAAAACCCGTTCCCACAGGGTCTATAAACACAAGGTCGGATTCATCGAGAATCGAATAATTGTTGTCTTCCAGATTGAAAGGCGGCGCGCCCGCCGGATTGCCTTCTTTGTCCGTGACGACTCGCTTGGGTCCGAGCGCGCCGAGGTGAAGCCACACGGAAGACGAACCGGGTCCGCCGTTAAATGAAAACGTCACGGGACGACGGGCGGCGGTCGCGGGTGCATCATCCCGCGTGTACGCGATAAAAAACATGTTGGCACGCGGCGCACCGTCTTCTTTGCGAAGCACAAGCGTTCCGGTCGTCGCGGTATAACGAATCGTCTTGTCACCGATGCGTGCGGTGTGGCGCGTCGTCACGGTGCGGTCTTCAACCGGAGCGGCGGGACGTTGATTTCTGTTCGCGTTAGCGTCAGGGCGCGCGAGGTCGGGTGATGGTGAGGGCGTCGGGTCGGTTGTCGTTTGGGTACGAATCGCGGCGGGACGGTCAACGGGCAAAGCGACGTTTGGAGTCGGGGTTGGTGTCGGTTGTTGGGCGACGACGGTTGATGAAACAAATGCGAAGCCGAGAAGCAAAGCAAATAAGTTGAGAGGCAATTTGATTTTAAGCATCAAGTTTTTGAGTTCGTTGTTCGGGAATCGGCAGACGTTTTCAGGTGATGAAAGCGTTTGTGAATCAGGTGTGACGCTATTTTCAGGCGACGGGAAAAACTTTGCAAGCGCGAAGCGAGTGATTTGCATCCGCGCCGTCTGACTTGTGTACGAAGCGGCGGATTCCCGCATTCATACGCCCGGCGCACTTCATCGTTGCGACGTTTTGATGATGTGATAATCTTGCCGCGAATTTGAGTTCGGTTTGAAGGAGAGTGCGCGATGCCTTTATCTAAATTGCCAGCTGATTTGGTTTTAAGATTGCCGTCCAAGCTTCAACCCCGCAAGCTAAAGTTACATGCCTGTTTCGCGTGGTGTCTGATTTTGAGTTGCACGATTAGCGGTTGCGCTTTCGATACCGTCCAACGTGCGCCGTCGTCAGTTGATTCATCAAACGCGACCGCAAGCGATCAAACACCGAAAGCAGCCGCGAAAGACAAACCCGCCCCAGACGCGAAAGGAAAAAACGAGGTGCAACCGAGTCCCGATTTAACGCCGAACGAAGTCGTGCGATTGCAACTGCAAGCCTTCAAACGCAACGACGAACCGACGCCCGACAGCGGCATCGAAATCGCTTTTCGCTTCGCTTCACCATCCAACAGAGAAGTCACCGGACCTCTGCCGCGCTTCGTCGAACTCGTCAAAAATCCGGCTTACGTTCCGCTTTTGGGTCATCGCAGCGCGAGTCAATCGCCCATCGAAATCAAAGACGACGTTGCGCGTCAGCGCGTGCGCGTGACTGACAAAGACGGCGCGACCGCGATTTTTATTTTCACATTGAGCAAACAGACCCAAGCCCCTTATGCCGGTTGTTGGATGACCGACGGCGTTGAGCGCGCCCCCGCCGGAGGACGCGAAGACAACACAGTGATTGCGGGCGGATTCAGCACCAACGGTTATCACCGATAAGCTTGAAGATGAACGAAGCCTGTGCAAATTAAAGTCTTTTGTTTTCACCGCGTGAGCGGTGGCATGAAGTTAGCCGTGCGTTTTAACGCACGGTGGATAATGAAATATCCGCCGTCGCGTCAGCGACGATTGAACCAGTCGTCGGTTTTTTCAATCGTCGCTGACGCGACAACGATTCTATTTCGACGTTTTCCGTGCGTTAAAACGCACGGCTAAATTCAATTTGTCGCTACGCGACGATTTATGCACAAGCTTCAGATAAACCGGAAACTCACGACATTGACGCGCAAAGTTTTGAACACCCGAAAGCTTTTAGCCTTAGGGTGTTTTTGTTTATCGCAAGCTGGAAAACCTCGATTGTGAAAATCGAAGTTGCCGTTATAAATAATTTGGCACGCTCCCGCCGGATTGTGTTATAGAGATGTGGCAATCCGTAAAGACCCTTTTGCGCGTCCCCCATCATGCGTGCTTTTGCTTCTCCAACTCTCATCGTTTCTCTGGCATCGTGCGTCATCGTCATGAGCGCGTGCCGCCAAGTCAATACGACTTCCGTTCAAGCTGAAGTCTCGCCTTCACCGAATATCAACCGTGTGATTGATACCGATGCCGACGGTTTTCCCGATGCGATGGAACTTCGCACGGAAAGCGACCGCGCGAATTTTCGTCGCTGGTTCACGTCCATTGCTTCCGCGCAATACGATGATTTGAGTTCCGAGTGGCAACCGGAGCAACGCGATTGCGCGGGGCTGGTGCGATTCGCTTTACGTGAATCTTTGCGGCGACACGACCGTCAGTGGCACAGGCGCGTTTCCGGCATCGGTGAAATCACCGCCGATGTCAGTAACTCGACGCTCGAACATTACCCTTTGGGTGCGCCGCTGTTTCGCGTCGCCGACGGCGCATTTAAGGAAGATGATTTTATGACGAATCGGTTCGATGATTTTGCCGATGCGCGAACATTGAAGAATCATAATGCGAGGTTCATCGGGCGCGATGTGCGCGAAGCTTTGCCCGGTGATTTGATGTTTTTTCATCAACCTTTCGCCGGACGCTTTCCGTATCACGTCATGATTTATCTCGGTGCGGATGAGACGGAAAACAAACAAAGCCCGCTCGTCGTGTATCACACAGGAGCATCGCCCGAAGCGGCGGGAAGCGTGCGGCGCGTGGCTTTCTCACTGCTTGAGCGTCACCCGGATGAGCGATGGCGGACGGTGAAAACGAATCCGCATTTCTTAGGTTTTTATCGTTTGAAAATTCTTAACTGATTCCGCTTATGCCGCACTCGCATCAACGCCCGAAACTGATAAGGGACAAAGCTATGTCGCACACTTCAAACTTTCTCAAACACGGAAGCCGGATAATTCAAACTCTGCGTAACTCTGCGTCATCACTCTGCGGTACTCCGCGTCAAAAGAGTTTTCAGACGCAGAGTTACGCAGAGTTGGTGACGCAGAGTTACGCAGAGAAAACCGTTGGCAATAAGATTCCGTGTCTGGTGCGGCATGTCTTGATGTTGATGATGTGCGCTGTGTGTTTCGTCCTGTTATCGCAGATGAAAGACGTGTGCGCCCAAGAACCGGGCGCATCGCCGACCGCAGTTCCGCCACTCGTCAACATCAAGCCCGCGTTTTCGCTTTCGACGAATAAGAGTTATGCGACTTCGGAAACCGCGCGCTTTTCTATCAACTACTACAACATTGATTACTTGGACTTTCGCGTTTATCGCGTTGATGACCCGGTGACATTCTTTCGCAATCTTCGCAACCCGCACAGGATGGGCGAAGAAGACGAGAGCGTGACGCGGATTTATCGCAAACGTGAAGTGACGTTTTTAGAGAAGGTGCGTAAATTCAAAAACTCGATTTACCTGCCCATCAGAAATTATTTGCGTGGTCAATTACAACGTAAATCGCGCACCGCGTTTAGTAATACTTTCAAAAGCGAACCGGCGGAAGAAAAGGTTGACCGCCGCGTGCCGCTTAACGTCGCGGACTTCGCGCGCGTGCCTCTGCTTAACCCGCAACAACTCGTCAGCAGTTGGCAGGAAAAATTGACGCCGCTTGAAAGCGATTACGACCGCCGCGTTATCTCGCTCGGCAAGCGTGAAGCGGGCGTCTATGTCGTCGAAGCCGTGAACGGGGATTTGCGCGCTTTTACTTTATTAGTCGTGACCGACCTCGCGCTTATCACCAAAACATCGGCAAACAAAGATTTGATGGTGTACGCGGTTGACCGCAAGACGGGTGCGCCGCGAGAGAACGTCGAAGTCGAAGTTTCAAGGTACAAAGAAATCTTGACTACCGCCCGCACTGACACCAACGGCTTGCTTCGCACTCCGGTCAAGCCACCCGCACCCGAACGAGGCGATGATGGGTTTGAGAGATTGCCATATAACAATTTTTTGATTATGGCGCGTGATGCAAGCGACTTCGCGGTATCCGATTTATCAATTTATTCGCTTGGGCTGAACGATACGGATAGCGAGAACACAAGCAGTCTTATCGGTTATATCTACACGGAACGTCCCGTGTATCGTCCGGCGCAGAAAATCTTTTTCAAAGGAATTTTACGCGACCGCAAAGCGAACGGTTACAGCCTTGTGCGCGCCGGAAGTGTCGAGGTCAAGATTGATGACGCGGACGGAACTTCAATCTTGGAAACATCGCTTCCGCTTTCCGCGCGTGGAACTTTCAACGGCGAAGTCGAAGTCGCGGAAGACGCCCCGCTTGGCAGCTATAACATCACCGCTTCGGTTGAAGGCGAAAGCGTGAGCGGATACTTTGAGGTTCAGGAATATAAAAAGCCTGAATACAAAGTCACCGTGCGTTCAGACAGTAAATACGCGACCGTCGGCACGCAAAATAATTTCACCGTCGAAGCGCGTTATTTCTTCGGCGCACCCGTCACGCGCGCCGATGTCAAGTATTACGTTTATCGTTCGCGTTATTACCACTGGCGCACGGAAGATGAAGATGATTACGCCGATGAATACAGCGAATCGTCTGAATACGGCGATGAAGGTTATGGCGGTTATGACGATGACATCGTGCAGGAAGGCGAAGGCAAGCTTGATGGCGAAGGGCGTTTGATAATTCCGTTCACCGTTCCGACACCCGACGCGAAGCAGCCTTACGATTTCAAGTATCGCCTCGAAGCCCAAGTCACGGACGCCGCGCGCCGCACCAACGAAGCCGAAGCCACATTCATCGGCACGCGCGGCAGCGTCACCACCGATGTCGAACCCGACCGTTATGTATATCAGCGCGGCGACTTCGCCCGCCTTCGCGTTCGCACAAGCGACTATGAAGGGCGACCGCGCGCCGTCAATCTGAAATTGCAGTTCGTTCAAGAACTGTGGGACGTGATTGAGACGGAGGACGACGAAGGAAAGTATCCGCGTTATAAATTGCGCGAAAAACTGCTTTCCACTTTCGACATCGCCACCAACGAACGTGGTGAAGCGTCGTTCGATTATCAAGTTCCGGTGACGGGCAGTATCACCATTAAATCCATCGTCAATGAAAACGGGCGCGACATCGTGACCGCGAGCGGTTATCTATGGTCAACCGACAGGGAAGGCGTGTGGGATGAAGATGCTTATCAAGACACGGGCGGCATCAAGTTAATTCTCGATAAGAAAACTTATCAACCCGGCGAGACGGCGCGCGCACTCGCCGTACTTCCGACCGACGGCACGACGCACTTACTCGTGACCACCGAACTCGACCGCGTGTTGACCGTCCGCCGCGTCACAACCACCGGGCGCGCGGTGATGATTGATGTCCCGATTGAAGCGCGCTATACGCCGAACGCTTTCTTGAGCGTCGCTTACATTCATAACGGCGAGATGTACACGCAAGACCGCACGCTTTCCGTTCCCGCCCGCGACAAAATGCTTAACGTCGAAATCATCCCGAACAAACAGGAATACAAGCCGCGCGAAGTCGCAAGCTATACCGTCTCGGTGCGAAACAACGACGGCACACCCGCTCCGAATGCTGAAGTCAGTCTCGGCGTGGTTGATGAAGCGGTCTATGAGATTCGCGGTGAATCGGCGGGCGATATGCGCGAGACGTTTTACGGCAGACGTTATAACTCGGTCAGCACGTCGTTTGCTTCCTATTATTATTTCACCGGATACTCCGGCAAGGAAGCGATGCAACTCGCAAAGCGCGCGGCTAAACGCCCGAACCTCGAAGCTTACGCCGATGTCAAAAACGACCTTCAATACGCCGAACCCGTGATACGCAAAATCTTCAAAGACACCGCGTTGTGGCAACCTAACGCCGTCACCGGAACGGACGGGCGCACGGTCGTTCAAGTCGAACTGCCCGATAACTTGACGACGTGGCGCGCGACGGCACGCGCCGTGACAACGGATTTGAAAGTCGGTTCGACGACGACCAAAATTCTCGCACGCAAAGATTTGATTTTACGTTTGGCTTTGCCGCGCTTCCTGACCGAAGGCGATACGGTCACGGTTTCCGGCATCGTCCATAACTATTTGAAGTCGGCTAAGACGACGAAGATTTCCCTTGAAGTTGATAACGGCGAAATCATCGGAACGCGAGATGAAACAATTTCGATTCCGCAAAACGGCGAACACCGCCTTGATTTTCAGCTTCGCGCCCCGCGCGCGGGCAAGCTTCGTTTCCTTGCCAAAGCCTTAACCGACACCGAATCGGATGCGGTTGAATTACCGCTCGAAGTCATCCCGCGCGGGTTAGAGCAAACACGCGGCGGAGCGTTGACGGTGTTGGAGACGGACGCCGAACGCGAGTTCACGCTTGAACTTCCGGCGAACGCGAACACCGAAGCCCGCACGCTTCGCATCGAAGCCGCCCCGTCAATCTCGAACTCTCTGTTCGGCGCGCTCGATTATCTCGTCGGCTATCCTTACGGTTGTACCGAGCAAACCCTGTCGCAATTCGTGCCGACCGTTATCGTCGCGCAAGTTTTACAGAACGTCGAAAATGCGCGTATCAACGACCGTCCGAAACTCAACGCGATGGTCGCGCAAGGCTTCAAACGTCTGTACGTAAATCAGAACGCGGACGGCGGTTGGGGCTGGTGGCGCGACGAGAAAAGCAATCCTTTTATGACGGCTTACGCGGTGGACGGTTTGACGATGGCGCGCGATGCGGGTTACGCGGTTGACGCATCGCGCCTCGATTCGGCGCGTCAGGCGATGCTCGAAATGTTGGATAAAGGGCGCACCGAAGACGATAAAGCTTACGATTTGGAAACGCGGGCGTACCTGATTTACGCCCTTAATAAAATCGCATCCGCGCCGCGTTATACAAACGAACTCTACAATCGCCGCAAAGATTTACAACCTTACGGACGCGCTCTGCTGGCTCTCACGCTTCATCAGTCGAACGACACAACGCGCGCCCGCGAAGTCTTGTCGGAACTCGAAGGCATGGCACGCGCCAACAACTTCGACGCGCATTGGGAATCAACGCGCACCGTCGAACGCTACATGAGCCACACGGAAATCAACGATGTGGAAACGACCGCGCTCGTCGTCAAAGCCTTAGCGCGCATCGCACCGGAAAGCGAATTGTTACCAAAAGCCGCGCGTTGGCTGGCGCAAAGTCGCGGGCGCGGAACGCACTGGTTGACGACGAAGCAGACCGCGTTCGCAGTTTATGCTCTCGCCGATTATCTGAAAGTCAGTCAGGAACAGACGCCCGATTACACGCTCGAAATTTATGTTGACGGTGAACAAGTCTTGACGCGACAAGTCACCGCCGCCGATGTCGCAAGTGGGCAAAGCTTCACGCTCGAACGCAAAAACGCGCAGGTCAAACCCGTGAGCCGCGTGCGAATTGTCAAACGCGGGGCGGGGGCGTTGTATCTCGCAAGCCAACTCACATATTTCTCCCGCGAGGAAACGACGAACGCGCAATCGTCGAACGATTTGAAGATAACGCGCGATTACTACCGGCTTCGCATCGCGGAAAACAAAGACGGTGAACTCAAATGGACGCCCGAAGCTTTAAGCGGCGACGTGCGCTCCGGCGACCTCATCGTCTCGCGCCTTCATATCACGGGGGCGCGCGGGCGTTATGTGATGGTCGAAGACCCGATTCCGGCGGGCTGCGAACAAATAACAACGTCGAGCGGCATCGAGTTTGACAAGACGAACGAAGGTTGGACGGATTGGTATTCGGGACGCGAATTTCGTGATGAGCGGACGGCGTTCTTTCTTGATTTCTTCGACGGCGACGCGACGTTTAATTACGTGCTTCGCGTACAGACACCGGGCGAGTTCCGCATCGCTCCGGCACGCGCCGAGTTTATGTATCAACCGACCGTCGCCGCCAACACCGCGACCGGAAGCTTGAAGATAAACGACCGTTAAGACGGGGTTAAAACTCTTGTTCCGCTGAAAGGATTTTCGAGTTATGTGGCATGACATCACACGCGCTTTCAAGTTCTCATGGCATCGTTTAATCGGCTTTCCGCCCGCGACTTTTCTGGTGTTCGTCGCGGGTTACGCCGCGCTGATTTTCACGCTCTATCTTTTCCTGACGACGAGGGAAGCGACGTGGTGGCAAGTTTTATTGACCTTGATATTCGCTTTGTTCGCGCCGTATCTGTTCGCGGTGCTGCAAGCGATGGGCGTGCGTGTGAACGACAATGTGAACGACACAATCAGCAACGCGGAACGTGTGCCGCTTGGCAAGTTGTTGGGGGCGGGTTTGCGCCGCGCGTGGAAGGTGCTGTTGGCATGTGTGCCGATTATTTTAATCGCATGGCTCGGCGTGTATTTGTTGAATAGCTTGGACGCGAAATTGACGGGCGATGCGATTAGCGAAACTGAACTCTACGCCCGTTCTAATACCCTGACCACGGGTGAGGTCGGCTGGCGCGATGCGTTGGTCACGACCTTGCGCGTTCTCGTGTTAGGTGCGATTGTGCCGCTCATCGCGGTTCATTTGTGGGCTGCCGTGACGAACGCGGGTTGGGCAGCGACCCTGCGGCGCGTACATAAAATCGTGGCGAGTGCCTTCATGCCCGCCGCGCTCGTGACGTACACAATCGGCGCGTCGCTCTTTATCCTCGTGCCTTACTTTTTAATCGCAACCCGCACGCCCGTCCGCAGCGCGTGGCTCGAACTCACACTTCTCTCTGTGCGTTTGGTGTTCGCTTTTCTGTTCTTCGTGTTCGGCTGGACACTGACACAGGGCGCGCTTAGTCGCTTGATGATAAATCGGATTGACCTTTTCACAATGCAGGACACGACCCATGAAACGCCCGATAAGGTTAAGCCGCATCAAGCAAACGACGCACCGCCGGTGAGTGATGCGATACCGCGCGCGGAAGAAAAGATTGATGTCTTGCCGACAAATCCGCCTTTGTTGCGCGAAGCATAAACGTCTTGCTCGAATGTAAGTCGTCGTTTCAAAACACAAGTTCAAGCCGTGCCTATCACTTCAACAATGCGTCGTATCACGGTTTGTTGTCTCGCGTTTGCGATGGCGGTTGTCGTGTTGGGCTTGCTCGGTTTTGCGTTTATCGAACGTGAACCGGATAAAAGTTCGCAGCAATTATCTTCCGCCCCGTTATCAACATCCGAAGCTTCCAAACGCAAATTAAATTCTATCAGCGACGTTGACGCAGACGAGAGTTTGCAACGCGCGGCAAACGACGCGCTCGGTGAACGCGAAGGTTCGATTATCGTGATGGACGCGCAAGATGGGCGCGTGCGGGCGATTGTCAATCCGCGTCTCGCGGCGGAACACGCTTTCCCGCCGGGTTCGGCGCTAAAGCCTTTTACGTTGCTCGCGGCATTGCGAACGGGCGTCGTCGCTCCGACTTACACGCACGCCTGTCGTAATGTTTTTCGGCGTGGTGAATATGAAATCGCGTGCAGTCATCCGAAGTCGGACGCGGCTTTCGATTTGAAACAGGCGTTGGCTTATTCGTGCAACGATAGTTTCGCGCGCATCGGTGAACGCACGAACGAAAGTTCATGGACAAGGGCGATGAAAGATTTCGGTTTCGGCGAACGCACGGGAGCGAACATCGGCGGCGAATCGGCGGGACGCTTTCAGGTGCGGAATTGGTCGGCGCGCACGGTGCTTGGCGAAGACGATGCGATGCTCGTCACACCGCTTCAAATGGTGAGCGCGTACACCGCCCTTATCAACGGCGGGCGGTTGATGAGAGCGAGTGTCGGTGTAACGAAAAACTTTGTTCCAACCGAAAGGAAGCGCATTGAGATTAACGATGAGATGCGCGACATAATCATCGGAGGGATGCGCGGAGCAATCGAATACGGCACGGCACGCGGTGCGAAGTTGGACGAATTGCCGCTTGCGGTGTTCGGTAAAACCGGAACTTCGACGGCGAGTAATAACTTTCGCACGCAAGGCTGGTTCATAGGCTTCGCGGGTGATGAGAAGTTGAAAGACGGGCGCGGGGATTTATTGCGACCGGAGAAAGTCGGTGTCGCGGTACTCGTATTTTTAAGACGGGCGCACGGTGCTGACGCGGCGCACGTCGCGCGCGGGGTGTTTGAAGAATACGCGCGGACACTAAGCGTTGAGACAAGGGACATTGAGACACCGGATAAGGAAGCAAGCGGCGTCATCATCAATGACAACCGCGCGCGCGTCGCGGATGATGCGATTAAAATCGGTGTGCGCGACAAGTCATTTCCAAGATACAAAGTCGTGTCGCTTAACCTTGATGATTACGTCGCGGGAGTTCTTGCCGCCGAGTCGAGCATTGAAAAGGAAGTCGAAGCTTTGAAGGCACAGGCTGTTGCGAGTCGCACTTTCGCGTTGGCAAACAAAGGGAGACACGCCAGCGAAGGATTCAATTTCTGCCTGACGACGCATTGTCAACGCTTCGTGATGTACGGAGGTAGGGCGGAAGAACTACAAGGCGGGCGCATGTTTCGACGGATGCGGGAAACGGCGCGTGAGACTTCGGGGCAAGTGTTGATTGATGCCAAAGGGAGATTGGTTGACGCATATTTTCACGCGCGTTGCGGCGGGGCGACGGCAAGCATCAATCGTGTGTGGGGCGTCGAATCGAAAGTGAATTATTTGAACGGAAGCAGAGACGCAGCGTGTTCGGCTGCGGATGAATGGACGACACGCATTAGTTCAAAGGATGTGGGGCGTGTGATGGGTGCGAGTTTGAAAACCGATGTTGGTAAGAAGGTGGTGGGGATTGAGGTTGTCGGGCGTGACGCTTCGGGGCGCGCCGAGTGGTTGGAAATTCGGGGAAGTGAAAGAAGCGCGCGCGTGCGTGGATGGGATTTCAAGATTGCGATTGGGCGCGCGCTCGGTTGGGCGAATTTGAAAAGCACGCTTTTTGAAGTCGAACCGGAAGGAAACGGTTTTATATTTCGCGGCAAAGGATTCGGTCACGGCTTGGGTTTATGTCAAGCCGGAGCGCACGCGCGTGCGGTTGGCGGCGCGACTTCACAAGCGATACTCAAACATTATTATCCGCACACAAACATCGTCACGCTTGAACGCAACGCAAAATTATTCAACACAGGAGAAGCGAAACAATCGAGGCAAATTTTCAGTGCGGCAATCGTCAACGCGAATTTTCAAAATGCGAAGCGTCAATTATCGAGTGAACATTTTCAGGTTATATACGAAGATGCGAAGCACAGGCGCGACGCGGCGCAAGCTTTGAAAATTCTTGAAGCGGCGTACTCGGATTTGCGTGCGCGTTTTGCCGTAGTCGGTGCGGTGATAGATGAGCGGCGTTTTGCGGTGCGCGTGTACACTTCGACCGGAGATTTTACGGCGCAGACGGGACACAGGGCGTGGGCTGGCGGGGCGACGATTGACGGTATCGTTCATGTTCAACCGTTTGATGTTCTGCGGCGACGCGGCACGCTCAGTCACACTCTGCGACATGAAACCTTTCATGCTCTGACAACGCGATTTAATGCGCGTTCTTCGCGTTGGTTGGCGGAAGGCATGGCGATTGTGTTTGCCGGTGAAGAAAGATTTTACCGTTCGATTGAACGCCCGAAGATGAATTTGGAGGAACTCGAACAAGCATTGAGTCATCCACAAAATCAAAGCGTGATGCGTTCGCTTTACGCGGCGGCGATGGACGCGGCGCGTCGTCGGTTGCGAGAAGATGAAACGGGCGTGTGGCGTGAATTAGCCGGACGATGAATCGAGTCGGATTGTGCGGAGAAACAGAATCGAACTTAATCGCAGTTGCCGCGAGCGGGCGAAAGCCTTTAAGATTTAGCATTACAAAATCAACGTGTGCTTCTTTTTAGTTCAATCAATGAAGCACCGAAGGAAGCGACGACATATACAAAATGAAGCGATATGCTCCATTGATAATTATCGGTGCGGTTCTTGTAATCGCGCTTGCGGGCGGATACGCCTTGATACGCAATAATCGCCAAGCGGAACGACGACCCGTAACAACCAACGCCGCGACGCCGGGCGCGACGGCGGCACGCGCGTCATCAACAACCTACCAACCACACCAGAAAGGCGCGGCGACGGCTTCCGTCACAATCGAGGAGTTCGGTGATTTGCAATGCCCGCCGTGTAAGAAACTTCATGAAGAGTTGAAGGGCGTGACGGCAATCAAAGACGGACGGGCGCGCTTCATTTTCAGCCATTACCCTTTGCCGCAGGTTCACATGCACGCCGTTGCCGCCGCGCACGCGACGGAAGCCGCCGCGCTCCAAAATCGTTTCTGGGAGATGCAGGATTATCTTTATCGCAACCAAGAAGCGTGGAGTCGCGGCGGTGATGTACAGGGGATTTTCGCCAGCTATGCCAACACGCTCGGCTTGGATGTCGAACGCTTTTTACGCGATATGAACAGCCCGCAAGTCGCGGAGCGCGTCCGCGCAGATACCCGACGCGGTGACGCGATGGGAGTCAAAAGTACGCCGACCGTCTTTATTAACAATCGTGAGGTGAGTGCCGACGATATGACAGGGGCGCGGTTGAACGTATTGATTGCGGAAGCAATGCGAAAGTAACTTGTTGGAAGCAGTCTTAAATTTTGGAAAACGATAAGAAACACGATTCGCTCACCATACCCGTCGAGCGCGCACAAACGCGGATTTGGTTGTTTGCGCTTGTCGGGTGTCTCGCTCTCGCGGGTTTGGCGGATGCGATGTATCTGACGGTCGAACATCTTTCGGGGCGTAGTGTGCGGTGCGCGGTCGTGACGGGGTGCGATACGGTTTTGTCGAGTTCTTACGCGACGCTGTTCGGCATCCCGCTGGCGGCTTTCGGGGCGTGTGCATACTTCGCGGTGTTCAGCCTCGCGGTGTGCATCGTGTTCGGGTATCGCTTCCTGCGTTTCCCGCTGCAAGTGGTAATCGCAATGATGTTCGTGATGAGCGTGTGGCTCGTCGGGCTTCAGATTTTCACGCTCAACGCTTTCTGCTTTTACTGTTTGGTTTCCGCCGCCATAACTTTTTCGATGACCGCCCTCATTATGTACGACTTACTGCCCGTTGCCCGTCGCCCGTGATGACGGTGATTACTTCCGCGCTTCTTCATCTTCTCTTTTTGCCTGCTCAATCACCGTCTTCTCCGCCTGTTGTTCTTTGCGCCACACACGCACGAACAAGCCGAAAACCAAGAGTCCGACGAGGAAGAAGAAGCCGACAATAACGACGACGAAGATTAGTTCCCTGTTCATAGTCGGGCGATAATAACAGTCGGCAATGTTTTTCCGGTCACGTCGCAAAATGGATTGTTAAGCGGGTTAAATTGTGGTTTCAAGCATGAAGAAAATCGAAGGTGATTCGACGTGGCGCGAGAGAATCGCGGCTTTGCGTTATGTGCCGTCGTTGCTTGAGTTGGTGTGGCGGACGCATCGCGGCTATACGGTGTTGATGCTGGTGCTGCGTTTGTCGCGGGCGTTCGTGCCGGTGGCGTCGTTGTGGGTGGCGAAGCTGATAATTGACCGCGTAATCTTCGTGCGCGGAGAGACGGGAACGGATGCGGGAATCGTCGCGTCGCTGGTGGCGAGTGGTGTGTGGCGATTGGTCGCGCTCGAAGTTGCAATCGTGCTGGTCGGAGAAGTTCTTTCGCGTGCTTCGTCGCTGATTGAGAGTCTGTTAGGCGATTTGTTCTCGAATAAGATAAGCATACGCCTTATGGAACACGCCGCGACGCTCGATTTATATCAATTCGAGAATCCGGCTTTTTACGATTCGCTGGAGCGCGCGCGTCGTCAAACCACAGGGCGCATAGGACTTTTGACGCAACTGTTTCAGATGATGCAGGACGCGGTGACACTCGCGTCTCTCGCCCTCGCCCTCGTGGTGTTTAATGCGTGGTTGCTTTTGTTATTGACGCTCGCGGTCGTGCCGAGTTTCTTGGGGGCGACGCATTACGCCGCCCTCGAATACTCGCTGCTTTTTCGTTGGACGCCGGAGCGCAGGATGCTCGACTACTTGCGTTTCTTAGGGGCGAGTGACCGGACGGCGAAAGAGGTGCAGATGTTCAATCTCGCTCCTTGGCTCGTCGCGCGTTATGACAAACTTTCGACGCGCTTTTACGAGGAAAACAAACGCCTCTCGATTCGGCGCAGTGTGACGGCATCGGTGCTGGCGGTCATCGGCACGCTCGGTTATTACACGGCTTATGTCATGATTTTAGCGCAGGTCATCGGTGGGTTAATCACAATCGGCTCACTTACGTTTCTCGCGGCATCGTTTGCGCGCAGCCGTGATTTAATCGAGCGATTGTTGGCGGGAGCGAACAGCATTTCCACACAGGCACTTTACCTGAAAGATTTGTTCGCGTTTTTCGAGACGCGCCCGACTATTACCGCCCCCGCGAACGCGCGCCGCGTCCCGCAGCCGATTCGTGAAGGCTTTCGTTTTGAGAACGTCGGATTTCAATACCCGGACGCCGAAAAGTGGGCGGTGCGCGGTGTGAATTTCACTTTGAACGTGAATGAAAAACTCGCGCTCGTCGGTGAAAACGGCGCGGGCAAAACGACGCTCACGAAACTACTCGCGCGTCTGTATGACCCGACGGAAGGACGCATCACGCTTGACGGAATTGATTTGCGCGAATACGACATCGCATCTTTACGCGAATCAATCAGCGTCATCTTTCAGGATTTCGTGCGTTATGATTTCGCGTTCGATGCCAACATCGGCGTCGGAAGTATCGAAGGCATCGGCGATTATCTCGCCGCGAGTGAAGAACAGAGAGCAAAAAACGGGCGGGCATCGAACGGTAAAAAGTATCCTACGCGAAACGGGAATAAGGATTCGGATGACGGGGCGTTGGTTTCACCTTCAGCTTCAAACATCGAAGTCCCCCAACGCATCGTGACGGCGGCGGATAAATCTCTCGCGGCGAGTCTGTTACCGCGTTTGAGTGAAGGATACGCTCAGATGCTCGGTCGGCGTTTCGACGGCGGGGTTGATTTGTCCGGCGGCGAATGGCAGAAAATCGCGCTCGCCCGTTCGTACATACGCGAAGCGCAAATTCTGATTCTCGATGAACCGACAGCGGCACTTGACGCCCGCGCCGAATATGAAGTTTTCAATCGCTTCAGTGAACTCGTGACGGGGCGAATGGCGATTCTGATTTCGCATCGCTTCTCGACGGTGCGTATGGCTGACCGCATCATCGTTTTGCAAAACGGGGCGGTCGCCGAAGAAGGCACGCATGACGCGCTCGTCGCGCGTTCCGGGATTTACGCCGAACTGTTTCGGCTTCAAGCCGCCGGTTATCGCTGAAATGAAGTCAACGCATCACAAACCAAAACCAAACATAGAAGCCGAAGCGGAGCGTTCGTTTATCGCGGATTTCCGGCATCGTTTCCTCGTGCGGCGCATCAACGCGGGCGATAATCTGGAAATCTTTTTGGTCGCGGCAATCGCTTCGGTGTTGCTGATTCGGCTCGGTCTGGAACTGACGGGCTACCCGCAAATCGGCGGCGGCGGTTTGCATATCGCGCACATGTTATGGGGCGGCTTGATGATGTTCTTCGCCCTCGTCGTGCTGTTCTGCCTCGTCGGACGGACGGCTGAAAGATGCGCGGCGATTCTCGGTGGTGTGGGTTTCGGGACGTTTATTGATGAAGTCGGCAAGTTCATCACGAGCGATAATGATTACTTTTTTCGTCCGGCGATTTCGATAATCTATATCTGCTTCGTGTTGATTTTTATATTGGCGCGGGCGGTACAAACAAGCGCGAGTTTTTACACACGCCACGAAAACATGATTAACGCTTTGCGTGAAATCGAAGAAGTGGCGATGCGCGACCTAGACGCCGATGAGCGGCGCGTGGCGTTGAAACTCTTGAGCCGAAGCGATACGTCGCATCCTCTGGTAATTGAACTGAGGCGTTTTTTGGAGCGCGTGAAAACGCCTTCACCCGCGCGGCGCAGTTGGTTCGCGTGGGCGAAAAAAGTCGGGATTCATTATTACAATCGCGTGGCGAGTTGGCGTTGGTTTCCGCCACTCGTGGTGATGTTCTTCGTCGGGCAGTTAATCGTCGTGGTGATTTACACGACAATTCTGATTTTTTTCGTCGGCTTGGGGCGCGCTGAAATACTCGACTATCAGGTCATCGGACAAGTCGCGGAACGCATGAAAAACTTAGGTTTTGTTGATTGGGTTGAAATCGGATGCTTCCTGCTTTCGGCGTGCTTTACGGTGTGGGGAATTGCTTTGATGCGCGCCTCGCGTGTGCGCGCGTTTCGCATGTTCGAGCGTTCGATTCTCGTGGCGATATGTTTGACGCAAGTGTTCGCGTTCTATAAAGAACAGTTTTCGGCACTGCTCGGCTTGCTTCTCTACATCGCTATCTACGCCGGATTGCGATTGATGATTGAAGAAGAAACTAGGCGACGGGCGACGGGCAATCAGGCTTGACGGCGCGGGGCGCGGCGTAAGTCTGTTTGTGAAATCGCGCGCGGGGCATGTAGAATCGCCCGCTCTAAATACAACTTTAAGTCACGACGCTTGGGTCAAGCGAAATAGAAACGCAGCCTTAGTCAGTCGCAACTCGCCCGTACATATTCAAATCAAAGGACAACAACAGACGTGGAACTTTCGCTGATTTTCATTATCAGTTTGGTCGCGGTGGCGTTCGCCGGATTCTTACTTACCAACGTACTCAAACGCGATACCGGAACGGACGCGATGCGCGCCATTTCCGACGCGATTAAAGAGGGGGCGGAAGCTTTTATACGCCGCCAGAACTTGACGATTCTGATGCTCGCCGCCTCACTCGCGGTGTTGATTTTCGTCGTCTATGGTTTCGTTCGTTCGCGTAACGTCGCCGACCCTGTGGACACGGCGGTCGAGCTTGCGATGTGGACGACGCTTTCGTTTGCGCTCGGTGCTTTCTCGTCCGCGATTTCCGGTTACATAGGAATGTGGACGGCGATTCGCACCAACATTCGGACGGCGGCGGCGGCGACTAAAAGCTTAAACGGCGCGCTTCAAACCGCGCTTCGCGGCGGGGCGGTGACGGGTTTAATCGTCGTCGCGTTGTCGCTGCTCGGCGTCGCGGTGCTGTTCTTCATCGTTCAGCAATTCAGTACGGTTGCCGATGCGGTCGGCATCACGGGCAACGCGATTCCGTCGGAGGCGCGCATCCCGATTCTCATCGCGGGTTACGGTTTCGGGGCGTCGTTCGTCGCGCTGTTCGCGCAACTCGGCGGCGGAATTTATACGAAAGCGGCGGACGTAGGGGCGGATTTGGTCGGCAAAGTCGAAGCCGGAATACCGGAAGACGACCCGCGAAACCCTGCGGTCATCGCCGACCTTGTGGGCGATAACGTCGGCGACTGCGCGGGGCGCGGGGCGGATTTGTTCGAGTCTATCGCGGCGGAAAACATCGGGGCGATGATTCTCGCCGCCGCGCTTTACAGTTCCAACACAACGGCTTTCACAGAGTCGCAACTGCTCGGCGTGTTGTTGTTTCCCTTAATCGTCGGGGCGTTGTGTCTGCTCGGTTCAATCGTCGGCGTGATGGTCGTCCGCACAAAGGAAACGGGCGACCCGATGCAGGCTTTGAACATCGGCTTTTATGTGACTTCCGCGCTTGCCGCCGTCAGCTTCTTTTTTGCGACGCGCGTGATTCTTTACACTGATGCCGCGCCGAATGCGTATCTGTACTTTTTCGGGTGCGCGATAATCGGCATCATCACTTCGATTCTGTTCGTGTTCATCACGCAGTATTACACCGAATATAAGTATCGTCCGGTCAAGTCAATCGCGGAAGCTTCGGAGACGGGTCCGGCGACGAACATCATTTCCGGCATCGCGGTCGGTATGGAATGCGTCGCGTATCCGGTGCTGGTCATCGGGGCGGCGATTATTTCCAGCTATTACATAGGTTCGCGTTCGGGTTTGAATAACGCCGGATTGTTCGGTACGGCGGTCGCCACGATGGGGATGCTCGGAACTGCCGGGTACATCTTGGCGATGGACAACTTCGGTCCTATCACGGACAACGCGGGCGGCATCGTCGAGATGTCGCAACAGCCCGATGAAGTGCGCGTTATCACTGACCGCCTTGATGCCGTCGGTAATACGACGAAGGCTTTGACGAAAGGTTACGCGGTCGGTTCGGCGGCTCTCGCGGCGTTTCTGTTGTTCAGCGCGTACCTCGATGAAATCAAAAACTACGGTCTGAATTTAGGCTTCGCGGCGCGCGGCAGTGAAGGCGCGGGGGCGAGCAGTGAAGTGTTCGTTATCAACCTGGCGAAGCCGGAGGTTTTCGTCGGCGGATTGTTGGGTGCGATGCTCGTGTTTCTGTTTTCGGCGTTGGCGATTAAAGCGGTCGGGCGCGCGGCACAGTACGTTATCGAAGACGTGCGCGAACAGTTTCGTAATGATCCGGGAATTTTAGCGGGAACATCGAAGCCTGATTATCGTCGCACGGTGGACATCGTGACACGCGCCGCGCTTCGTCAGATGGTGCTTCCCGGCGTGCTTGCGGTCGGAATGCCGGTCGCGGTCGGACTTGTTTTCAAGTATCTGTTTTACGCGCAGATTAACGAGAATGATAAGACACAGGCAATCGCTTCACTCGTCGGCAATCCCGCGTATGCACATCTCGCAACGGGTGCGGAAGTCGTCGCCGGAATGTTGATGATAGGCACAATCGTCGGCATCTTGATGGCTCTGTTTCTCAACAACGCGGGCGGCGCGTGGGACAACGCGAAAAAATATATCGAACTCGGAGCGCACGGCGGAAAGGGCAGTGAAGCGCATAAAGCGGCGGTCGTCGGCGATACGGTCGGCGATCCGTTCAAGGATACGGCGGGACCTTCTTTGCACGTTTTGATTAAGTTACTGTCAACCGTTACGCTCGTGCTTGCGCCGTTGTTTATCTGAACAAAGTCGGTTGGTGAATGACTTCAATTCAAAAGGGAATAGACCTCTTGCAAAAGTCCCGTAGGGACTAACTGACAATAGCCCAGCGATTCATCGCTGGGAGCGATGTCGGAAATTACCCAGTCCCGTAGGGACGACTGACCGGATTTTCAAGTGTCCCTACGGGACACGGTATGT
>JBGTMR010000252.1:0-9034 GCA_041743485.1 Pyrinomonadaceae bacterium | reverse complement strand
CCGACAAGCGCGCCGGGTATCGCCAACTTGAACGAGTTGAGCGCATTCGGAATCACCGTCACGACGCTCGCTTCGGTCATCGGCATACTCATGTTTCCCAAACCCAAAAACGGATGACCGAACGCATAAATCTTTTCACCGTCGCGCATCGTCACCGTTCCGGCGGCGGCAATCGAGAAGTCGCCGCGCACGAGTTGAACACTCACAGAAGTTCCCGGCAAAAGTGTTTTCGCCGTCCGCTTCTCCATCGAAGTTATCCCCGCCGCTCCGCCCGCACCACCGACGGGAAGCAGATTGCTTGCCTGAAGTTGTGCGGTGAAGCGGGTGAGCGTCTCCGGCTTGATGCCGTTGAAGGATACGGGCGTCGCAATCCGTATCAGTTGTTGCCCGCCGAAAGTCTGCATCATCGTTGACGAAGATGCGACGTGTTCAGACTTGCTTGATAACGTGACATCTTCGACCGCGTTCGTCGAAAGACTTGTTTCATCCGCGATGATTTCCGACATCGCAACCCGACGCGGTGCATCCTGATTCGAGTTATCAAGCGACTTTTCAAAAGCGAGATTCGGCTTGAATTTTGTGCCACGCTCGAAGATGTCAACCATTTCCGCGATAGGCGTGATACCGGCGATCGGTTCTTTCGCAAACGGAAACGCGAACGCAATCGCCCCGACTATCTTGCCGTCAATAAAGACGGGCGAGCCGCTCATTCCGGCAAAGACTCCGGTGCGTTCGACGTTTGCACCCGACAATTTAGCGATGATTGCCGATTGTCCCGCACCCGGAAAACCGGGCAGCACGCCCAAGATTTCGACCCCGAAATCTTCCGGCTCCGAACCCGAAAAAACCGTGCGCGCGATGCCCTTCATCCCGGCGCGCACGTCGCCCAACGGAAACAGTTTTGGAGACACGACCGCCGCATCAATCACAATGGGCGCACGTTGCTTAACCGCGATGTCGGCGGTTTGTGCGAACGTCGGAAGCGCGAGCGCGACGAGCAGAACGAACGAGATTTGACAACGAAGAATTTGACGACGAAGAAAACGATTCATGCGAGATTCAACCTTTAACAAACAAGATTGCGACGGGCGCAAGGCATCAAATGTATCACACCGCGCGGCGCGTGCCGTTGTGCTGTAATATCAAGGTGCAAAATGAATTAGATGCCGGAGATGGTAAAACGGAGGTCAACGGAGGCGGGAACGGAGGTCAACGGAGAAAGTCAAATTCATTCCCCGCTCATCACCGTTCAAACCTCCGCTTATCTCCGTTTGCTTCTTTTGTCCGGCACGGAAATCCATACCGTCAAGCAACTTGGTCAAACGTGGTGTGTACGATGAGCGAGACGAAGATGATTGACCTTGAAGCGTTCGTTCTCGTCGGCGGGCTGAGTCGCCGTATGGGAACGCCGAAGCACAAGCTGATGTTCGAGACGGCGACGGCGACGACGCTGATGACGGAGCGCATCGCGCGGACGCTCGAAGTTGTCGCGTCACGTCCGGTGCGGCTTGTGATTCATGGCGACGAAGTTCTCGACCCGCGACTCGCGCACCGCGCGCACGTCAAAGATGTGTATGCCGAACGCTCCGCCCTGACCGCAGTTCATGCCGCTCTCGCTCATGCCGACGCTGCGTGGGTGGCAATCGTCGCGTGTGATTTGCCGTTTGTGACATCCGATTTGTTCGCCAGACTCGCATTGCTCTGTTCCGGTTATGATACGGTTGTTCCGGTTGATGAAACCGCACGAGCGCAACCTTTGTGCGCCCTGTATCGTCGGGCGGCGTGCCTTCCGGCGGCGACCGTATTGCTCGACGAGGGCGAACATCGCGCGGGAGCGTTGCTTGAAAGCGTCACAACGCGCTTCGTCTCACACAGTGAGATTGCCGACCTTGACGCGGCGACGCGCTTTTTCTTTAACGTCAACACGCCGGAAGATTACGAACAGGCGCGCTCGATGCGATTTTTAACTTGACCTTGTAACGGGTCAATCATTTAGCATGAGTTTTCAACGCTCATGTCTGTTGGCATCGCGTTCGCGTTTTACACGCTTCATACCTCGACGGCGCGTTAGTCTTTTAACGCATCTACAACCCGCACGTTTAACTTGAACGGCATTGATACCGATATGATTCCCCGACGTAACTCCCGACGCAATCAGCGACCTAAGCGCGCGCTGTTTTCCATCGTCGTTCTCCTTCTAATGGGAATTACGGCTTTCGCTTTGTGGCTCGCTTATACCGCGACGCACCCGCCGACGCGCCCGTATCTCGTCACGCCCGAACGCTTCTCGTCGCTTAGCGAACAGGGTTTGCGCGCGACCGAAGAAACATGGCGGAACCGCGACGGCACAACGGCGCGCGGCTGGCTTTTACGCGGCACGGAAGGTGCGCCCGCCGTCATCATGCTCCACGCTTTCGAGCGCGACCGTTCATCGTTTCTCAATCTCGGCGTCAAACTAAACGAAGCGACTAACTTCACCGTGTTATGGACTGACGCGCGCGGTCACGGCGAAAACCCCGTCGGCGGCGCGTCCGCCTTAGGTGCGCGCGAAGGCGCGGATGTGATTGACGCGCTCAACTTTTTACGCACGCTCAAAGCGCGCGACGAGATGCCGCTCATCTCCGCCGATGTCGGCATCTATGGAGTTGAAATGGGAGCCTATTCCGCTCTTGCCGCCGCGACCCAAGACCCCGCCCTGCGCGCCCTCGTTCTCGATTCCATTATCAGCGAACCCGACGAACTTTTGCGCCTCGCCGTCCTGCGGCGCACAAGCCTCAGTTCATCAATCGTCAACTCGCTCGCCCGACTCGGCACGCGCCTCTATTTTCTCGGCTCTTACGACAACACGCCCGCCTGTTCACTCGCCGCGCGACTGACCAACGGTACGCGCGTCATGCTCCTGAGCGGTGCGGACGCCGGTGCTTTACGCGACGCGACCGCGCAACTCGCCGGATGTCTGCCCACCCAAGCCCGCGTCGAACTCAACGCCGAAATTCCCGTCACCGGATTAACCGTTATCTCCTCGACGGGAGTTGAATCCGAAGCCTACGACCGCCGCGTGATAGATTTCTTGGAGCGTATGCTGCGCGATGAGCGAAAATGATATTTGTCAACGACTACAAAAGAGGCGTTGGATTTTCTCAGGCAGATGATGGATTCAGACAAGATGAAATTGATTGAAAGGATTTAAGGCTTGCCCGAAAACGCAAATCGCTTGGACAATGAAGAAGCGCACCATTCTTGAACACTGGCAGATTACCGCCGAAGAACTGACGGAAATTGTTGACGCTAATCCGAGTATGCGCGGCAACATGTTCGGCTATGTCGCCGAGATGAAACTGCGTAAGATGTGGTTTTCAAGCGAACATATAACGCAATCCGTTAAATACGACGACCATGACCGGAAGAAGAAAGGCGACCTCGTAATCACTTACAGGGGTCACAGTTTCATAATCGAGTCGAAGTCGTTGCAGACAAACAGCATTAAGCAAGCTGAAGACAAGTTCACCGGAACAGCCCAATGCGATGCGAGTGACAGGCGTATCATCGCTTTGCCGGACGGTTCTTCGGTCAATACAACTTGCTTGCTCGTCGGCGAATTTGACTTACTCGCAATCAACATTTTCGCGTTCACGAACGAATGGCGTTTTCTATTCGCAAAAAACAGCGAGTTGCCACGCAGCAAATTTAGAAAATATACGGACTTTCAGCGCGAACACCTTCTCGCTTCGCTTGTACCCGTGATATATCCGCCGGAGCCGCCGCTTTACGATGAGCCGTTCGCACTACTCGATGAAATTATCGAAGAGCGAGAACGCGAAGGCGTGTCGAAGCCGATTGTGATTGATAACAACGATACGGATGGTAAGGAAAAAATCATCGTGACCGGGTAGTTTCACCTCTTGTTCCCTCCGGCATCTTCACAAACACTAAAAAATAAGAGTGATTCTTTCGCGCGTGGACTTGCTTTTTAAGTCTGCTTATTCCGGGTTTGTTCTGTCTTACCACGACAAACAAATCCTTCGCATAGAAGTTCATCTTCGCGTACTCGTTGATGATTTCAACGTGCGTTAAGTTTTGTCGGTTGGCACTTACTTCGTCTTGACACTTGACGATGAACACACCGTGATTGCGAAGTACGCGATGGGCTTCGCGCCCCGCTTTGAAATACAAATCAAGCACGGCGGCGTGCCATTTCGGAGCGTCCGCGTCGCAGGCATCGCCGTTGGAATAATGTTCACGAAATGCGGCGTGCGTACCGGCACCGGCGAGATGGTCTTTCGACTTTCGATATAAGCCTTCCATGTACGGCGGGTCTAATACGACGCAATCAATCGAAGCGTCTTCGTAAGGCAAATTGCGGCAATCAACATCGGTCTTCAAATCGGACGGCAGAAGCGTGTAAAGATTTTCCGGCACGTTCTTCCAGAAGACGCCTTTGCCCCAAGTCACATCGGCGACGATTGAGCCTTCGGGTACATGCAGCGAAAGTATTTGCGGGAAAACTTCCGCGTTGCCGCTCATGTACGCGGACATCACAACGTCGGTTGTTGCGACGCCGCCTTGTGTGCGCTTAACCGAATTTGAATCGCTTTCCTGTAAAACGGCAACAGGTGTTGACATCATTCCGCCTTTCAAATCACTTCCGCTTATCTTTACGGTAAATAAGCAAATCTCCGGGTTGGCAATCAAACACGCGGCATAGCGTAAGCAAGGTGCGGAAGTCCATCTGCTTTAGTTCATTGTTCCATAACCTTCGCGCCACCATCGGCGCGACTTCAAGTTGCTTTTGAAGTTGATAAGCGTTCTGAATGTTGCGCTCCTGCGCGAGTTCTTTGACTCTTAGCTCAATTCGCTCCATATCGCATAAGATAACAGTGGTGAGTAGTTATCGCAAGAGATAATGTCCTACTCACAATTCAATTCTTTCTCACTCCGATGAGCGTCACATCGTCATTTTCGCCAATGACTTCGATTGTAAATTCGCTCACTTGTTCAAGCTGTTTCACGCCTTCGCGGTTCGTCGCAATCAACACCCGTCTGCCCTCAACGTCGCGCATCGTATCAATCACGTTTTCAAGCGTTTCTAACTTGCGCGGCTCGCCTTCCGCGTCGTACATGATGCGCCCCGCGTGGTAAAACTCCGCCGTCCGGTCAATGGTGTGCAGACCATAAAGCGGAGCGTCCGCATAGCCGCGTTGCGCCGCCAGCGCGAGTTGGTCACGCAATGAAAACTTGCCCGTCGCGCGCCCGTCCATGCCGCCCGCGATGATGACGATGCTCGCCAACGTCGCCGCGATAATCAAACCTGCCGCCCGCCCGGTTGCGCGTGACGACCACGCCGCGACCGCACCACACGCGAAGCCCGCCAATCCCAATATCAACGCGGACGGAAAACTTATAACTTGCATTCTCAACCCGACCGCCGCGCCGCACACCGCCGCGAGGCTCACCAGACACCCCGTCGCCGTCAGCCACACATCACCATGCCCGCGCATCCTCACCAAACGCGCACCGACCAACAAACACGCGCCCGGCAACGCGGGCAGCACATAGCCCGGCAGCTTCGACCCCGACATCGAAAAGAACGCGACCGGAACGACCAACCACGCCAGCGCGAACAAGTTCAACCGCCCGACGATTTCATCGCCCGCCGTCGCTTCATCTTGCGTCGCATCGCCGCCCGTCATCGCTCCCTTACCTTCACCCTGCCACGCCGCTTTGACCGCTTCGAGCGTCGCTTTTATAAGCACCAGCGACCACGGCAACGCGAGTGCGAAGACGACGGGCAGGTAAAAATAGAATGGCTGCGGATGACGATATTTGTTTGAAACATAACGCGCGAAGTGGTGTTGAATAAAGAACTCGTTCACGAACGTCCACCCGTGCCGCGTGATGACCGGAACGTACCAGAGGCTTGCGACCGCGATTGTCAACGGCAAGCCCCACACCAGACTGCGCCACCAAAAGCCTTCCGGCACACGTCTTCGCAAAACGAAATACAAACCCACAATTCCGGCGGGCAGCACCACACCGATTAAGCCTTTCGCCAGCAACGCCGCTCCCATAAACGCATAACAACCCGCGATGAACCATCGCCGCCTGACATGATTTGCTTCGATGTCCGCCGCGAAGAAACACCACAGCGCGCACGCCGTCGCCGCCGTGATGTAAATATCGAAACTCGCCGCCCGCGCGAACACCAGCAAGCCCAAACACGATGCCGTCACGCCCGCGCACATCACCCCAAGTCCGCGCCACTTCGCCGCGCTTATACGCTCGACACATCGCCCGATGCGCCACGCCGCCGCGACCGTACACAATCCCGCGACGCCTGAACCAAACCGCGCCGCGTACTCGTTCACTCCGAACAAAGCGAATCCGACGCGCATCGTCCAGTAAGGCAGCGCGGGTTTCTCGAACCATGTAAAACCGCCGAGCGTCGGCGTCACCCAATCGCCGCGCCCCCACATCTCACGCGCCACCTGTGCATAGCGCGGCTCATCGGGTCCCGTCAAAGGCAACGCCCCCAAGCCGTACAAATAAACGAACACGACCGCGACGCACATCGCCGCGCACACCACATGCCACGCATCACTCCCTGAAGTTTCGCGCCCGTCATGTTTTTCCGTAGAGTTGGCAGCCCGTTTGTCTTGCAAGTATATTCACCGTGATTTCGATATTAAGAAGCAGAAAGATTCTATCCGCGAAACAACACGAAGCGGCGCGAACCGAAGCCGAATTTCTTTACTGTTTTTATTCGTGTTGTTTCGCGTGATTCGTGGATAAAATCTTTCTTGTCTTACATCACCCCCGACGTAATTTCAAATTTGAAATCTCAAATCTCGAATTGAATTTACTCGAAAGGAATTCCCTTGTGACCTTACGCACCGCCGTTATCGGCGTCGGCTCGCTCGGACGCCATCATGCGCGGCTTCATGCCCGACTCGCGCTTGAAAATCGCGTCACCTTTGTTGGCGTTTGCGATTCAAACGAACCAAACGCGCGTGCCATCGCCGCCGAATACAACGTGGTTTTGATAAACGATTGGCAAAAGCTTTTGACGGATGAAGGCTTGCGCGTGGATGCCGTCAGCCTTGCGACGCCGACCGAATCACACGCTGAAATCGCGTGCGCTCTCTTAGAGGCGGGCGTGCATGTTCTCGTCGAAAAACCCATCGCCCGCACGCTCGCGGAAGCCGACCAAATGATTGAAGCCGCGAAGCGCGGGCGGGCGATGCTTCAAATCGGGCATCTCGAACGCTTCAATCCCGCGCTCGTCGCGCTTCGCCCTTATGTCCGCGCCCCGCTCTATTTCGAGATTCACCGCGTCGGGCAGTTCACCGCCCGCTCGCTCGATATAGATGTCGTACTCGATTTGATGATTCACGATTTGGACATCGTGCAGTGGCTCGTCGGTTATGAACACGACGTGCGCGAGATTCACGCCGTCGGGATTCCGGTCTTGACCAACCGCGTTGACGCCGCGAACGCGCGCCTCGTTTTCGCCAACGGCGCGGTTGCCAACATCACCGCGTCCCGCGTCGGCACGGAGAAGATTCGCAAAATGCGTTTCTTTCAACCGCATGATTACGTCGTCGTTGATTACCAAACACGCTTCGCGTCCATCAGTAGCCTCGCCGCCCCGTCGCCCGCCGTGATGCTCGCCGCACAAAACGCACAGGCAAACGGCATTGACGCCGCGACCGCGTTCGCATCCGCCGTACACACGACGCACCCGGAAGTTCACGACATCGAACCCTTGCGCGCCGAAATCGAAGCCTTCCTTGATGCCGTGCAAAACAACTCCGAGTCGCCCGTTCCCGGCTGGCAGGGTCGCCGCGCACTCGAACTCGCGGAAGGCGTCCTTGCCAGCATACACACGCACGCCGCGCAAGCCGGAGTCTCTTTATCACAATGACGATTACAACGGGCGGACATCACTTTTGGTCTTGGTTTGTAATTTGAAATCTGAAATTTCAGATTTGAGAAACATACAGATGAACAACCAAGCGCACATCACGTCAGCCATCACGCATCAAGTCGCCGCCGCGTCGCCCGCCGCCCCTGTTGATGACTTGCTTGATGAATCAATCGCCGCCGGAGAATTTCCGTCGGCGGTCTATGCTGTGTGGCACGCGGGTGAGATTGTTCACGCGGGGGGGCGCGGTCACGCCGTCCGTTCACCGCGCATCATCAATGCCACACCCGACACGATCTATGATTTGGCTTCACTCACCAAACCTCTCATCACCACATTGCTTTGTGCCATCTTCATCGAGCGCGGCACGCTCAAACTCGACGCTTCCATATCGCATTATCTCCCCGCGTTCGACACGCCCGACAAACGCCTTATCACCGTCCGTCAACTTTTGACGCACACCGCCGGACTTCCCGCGTGGCGTCCGCTCTGTCTTTTAACGAACAATCAACCCGCGCAAACTTTATCTCACATCGCCCGTCTCGAACTCGCGTACCGACCGGGCGCGCAAGTCGTTTATAGCGATTTGGGCTTTATCACACTCGGCATGTTGTGTGAACGGATTGGCGAAACGTCGCTTGCCGCACTCGCCGCGCGGGAAATCTTCGAGCCGTTAAATCTCACGCATACATTCTTCAACCCGCCCGCCTCTTTACGCGATACACCACTGGAACTAATCGCCGCTTCCGAATCACACGGCAACCTTTATGAGCGCGACATGAGCCGAACATACGACACTACTAATGACAAAGATGACGACCGCGCATCATGCTTTCGCACGAATTCGATTTGGGGCGAAGTGCATGACGGCAACGCGCACTTTCTCGGCGGTGCGGCGGGTCACGCCGGACTCTTTTCAAACGTCGCGGAAACCATCATTCTCGCCGCGCAGTTTCTTCCACGTCATTCAAACTTGCTTCACGACCACGCGACCTTTCGCTTATTCGACACCAATATGACGCCCGACTTAAACGAAGCCCGCACTATCGGCTGGCAACTCGCCGCGACGCCCGAATCAACCGCCGGAACTTCGCTTCCGCCCTCAAGCTTCGG
>JBGTMR010000251.1:0-21448 GCA_041743485.1 Pyrinomonadaceae bacterium | reverse complement strand
CAACTGCATAAAAGCACTTTCAAAGTCGCTTTCGTCGAGCATTTCACGCACCGCGTTCAGCACCTCATCAAGATTATTCGCGCGCTGAACGGCGACGCTGGCGCGGCGCACACGGATGTTGTTTTTGGCGCGTTGACGACGGTCTGTGATGTTGCGTTTGACACTGGCTTTGAGTTCGTCAACTTCGTGATAGCGCAACTTACCGACCGTCATGACGACTGCCGCCCCGACCATTAAGAGGACGAATCCGGTGGTGCGTCCCATGTCCTGAGTGAACAGCAAGGCGATTAAGCCGAACATCGCGCACACTCCGTACAACACAAATGCGACGCGGCGTTGCGACCAACCGCGCGCCAGCAACATATGATGAACATGTTCGCGGTCGCCTTCAAACAGCGGGCGACCACTGACGAAGCGGCGCGCGATGGACATCCCGGTATCTAAAATCGGCAAGCCGAAAGCCATCAGCGGAATCGCTACCGCGACGGCGGTCGAGGCTTTCTGTGTGCCTTGAATCGAAAGCGCGGCAAGCAGGAAACCGATAAACAACGCCCCCGAATCGCCGAGAAAAATTGACGCCGGATTGAAGTTATAACGCAGGAAACCGATGAGCGCGCCGGTGAGTGCGACGGTTAACACCGTCACTATGACCCGCCCGTTGAGCAGCGACACGACGAGCATCACGAGCGACGCGAAAAGTGCCGCTCCGGTCGCCAAACCATCCATGCCGTCAATCAAGTTGAAGGCGTTGCTGATACCGACGACCCAGAAAACCGTGATTAAAAAACTGATTGGCAACGCCAGTTCAATCGGATTAAGGAACGGGATATTGAGAACTTCGATGCGCCCGCCAAGCACGAACAACAACGCTCCCGCGATGCCCTGCGCGATAAACTTCCAGCGCGCACTGGCTCCGACCAGATCATCATAAAGACCAAACGCGAACACTACCGTCACTGAAACCAGAACCGCGACGAACGGCGACCACGAATCTTGCAAGGCGTTGGTCACGAAATTATCGAGCAGCGGCAGCGTCAACAAAGTAAGTGCGACGCTAAGATAAATCGCCACGCCGCCGATGCGCGGAATCGCTTTCGAGTGCAAACGACGATTATCGTTTGGCACATCAAGCCAGTTCAACCGGACGGCAACGCGACGCACCAACGGAGTCAGCACCAGCGCACTGATGGTGGCGAACATGAACATCACAAGGTAAGTTCTCAAAACGCTTTGCCCTCTCTTTTATTTTTAGCGAACATGAGAAGCATCTACGTTGTAGCGGGTTGTGGAAATGCGGTTGTTGTGAAGACACAAATCAAACGCCGCGAGATAAGCATTGACCGCCAGCGCACGCTCGAAGTTGGCTTCAAACGCATCACGCGCGATGCGTCCCAACTCGCGCACCAACGCTGGATTCTCCGACCAGTCGGCGATGGTCGCGGCTAATCTTTCACCTTCGCCGCCAGCGAAGATTTCGCCGCACCCGAACTCGCGTATGATGCTCGCGGTTTCGCTTTCCGTATCACCGACGAACATCAAAGGACGACCCGCCGCGAGGCTGCCATATGTCTTACTCGGCACGCTCAACCCGGCTAAACCATCCGCCAGTGTGATAAGTAAAACATCTGCGGTCGCGTACACATCGGAGAGTTCGGCACGCGCCTGATACGGCAAAAGCTGGAGGTTCGATAAAGCGTGCTGTGCGGCGAAGTGCAACACATCACCGGCTTTCGCTCCTTCACCGATAAACAGAAAATGAATGTCCGTGCGTTCGCGTAATAGCAAAGCCGCATCGAACACGGCGCGAAAATCATTGACGTGTCCGAGATTGCCGGAGAACAACACGACGAACTTCTCTCGCAAGTCGTTCTGCGTCGCAAAGCGGTTGGTCTTGTCGGTACGTCTCTGAATCAATTTGCCGTCCGCCCAGTTATGAATCACATCAATGCTCGATTCTCGGTTTGTTCCGACCTTATCAAGCACACGTTGCCGCATACGTTCACCGAGGACGATGATGCGGTCGGAGTGGCGCAACGCAAAGCTGTTCAATTTATCAATGATGAACACCAGAGGATGACGCGCCCCGATTCGTTTAAGTGCCACCGCGACATCCGGGTAGAGGTCTTGTGTCAAAATGATAACCCGCATTCCGCGCCAGCGTCCGACAAGCAAGGCGACCAACCCTATGAGCGGCGGTGTCGTCAGCGACATGATGATGTCGTGACGCGGCAGGCGCATCAGCGCGATTAACGCTCCGAAATAAAACGTCACATAATCGGTTAAGCGTCCGACGATGTGAGCCTTGCCGAAGCCGGTTGACCACGCGCGGTAAATCTTTGCGCCCTTGTGCGTGTCGCGGGCTTTCATCATCTCGCCGCCGTTATAGCGTCCGCGCCCCGCCACCGCCGTCACTTCGACACCGCGCCGGGTCAGGCTTTCCGCCAAGTCCGTCATCAACTGGCTTGTCGCCGAATGGTCGGGATAGAAAAACTGGTTGAGAATAATCAGCCGCAAACCTTGGGCGGTGTCCCCGCCCGCCTTCGCATCGTCCGCCGTATCGTCCGCATCCTTATCCGCTTCGACGATGATTTCAGCCGTATCGCTAAACTTCGTTGACATTGATTCGACTAAACAAACACTGACTTCAAGCTAGACGGTCGTTGACTTCTGAACGTTCGTCGGCGCGTCCTCAAGCGATGCTTTATACCAGTTGATGGTTCTTCGCAGACCTTCGATTAAATCAACTTCCGCCGTGAAGCCGAAAAGTTCGCGCGCGCGCGTCGTGTCTAAAGCGCGGCGCGGCTGACCGTCCGGTTTGGTCGCGTCCCAGCGAATCTCGCCCGTAAAGTTTGATTCGCGGGCGATAATCCCGACGAGTTCGCGGATGCTGATTTCATGGTTCGCGCCGAGATTAACGGGTTCGCTGCCGTCGTATTTCTCCGTCGCCAAAACGATGCCGCGCGCCGCATCGTCAACGTGTAGAAACTCGCGCGTCGCCGTTCCCGTTCCCCACACCTCGATGTGCGAAGCATTGTTTGCCACCGCTTCGACGCACTTCTTTATCAGTGCCGGAATGACGTGTGAAGTTTCGGGATTGAAATTATCGCCTTCGCCGTACAGGTTGACCGGCAACAAATAAATCGCGTTCAACCCGTACTGCTCACGATACGCCTGACACTGAACGAGCAACGCTTTCTTGGCGATACCGTAAGGCGCGTTGGTTTCTTCCGGGTAGCCGTTCCATATATCTTCTTCCTTGAACGGCACGGGCGTGAATTTCGGGTACGAACATATCGTGCCGACTTGAAGAAATTTCTCGACGTTGTTGAGCCGCGCGCCTTCGATGAGTTGCGCTCCCATCATCATGTTGTCGTAAAAGTAGCGTCCCGGATTAACACGATTCGCGCCGATGCCGCCGACGACAGCCGCGAGGTGTATCACGATTTCCGGTTTGACTTGCGCGTACAAGCGTTCGACATCATCCGCGCGCACAAGGTTGAAGTCGCGTTGCCGCGCCACGAAGATGTCACGACAGCCGCGCGCTTCGAGGTGCTTGATGACTTGACGACCGAGAAAACCGCCGCCGCCCGTGACACAGATTTTTTTATCTTGAAGATTGATGTCGCTCACTTAAACCGCCAGCCTTTGCTATTGAGTCACCGCGCTGTTTATCAACTGCTGATAACGCTTCCCCATCGCGTGCCGCCCGTGGTTGTCGTCGCGGCGAGACTCGATTCTTCTTGAATTTGTTTGACGCTCGCTTCCTGTTGCGCGAGTTTCAAATCATGTTCGGTCATCAATCGCACGAGTTCCTTAAACGTGACTTTCGGCTGCCAACCGAGTTCGCGGCGGGCTTTGGATGAATCACCGAGCAGCAATTCGACTTCGGCGGGACGCAAATACCGCGCATCGGTTTCAACATATTCGTGCCAGTCAAGGTCAAGGAAGCCGAACGCCTCATCGAGAAATTCGCGCACCGTATGCAGTTCGCCGGTGGCGACAACGTAGTCGTCCGGTTGTTCGACTTGCATCATCAGATACATCGCTTCGACGTAATCTTTCGCGTAACCCCAATCGCGTTGGGCATCGAGGTTTCCTAAATAAAGTTTGTCCTGCAAGCCGCACTTGATGCGCGTCGCGGCGCGTGTGATTTTCCTAGACACGAAAGTCTCACCGCGTCTCTCGGATTCGTGATTGAACAGGATGCCGTTGCACGCGAACATGTTATATGACTCGCGGTAATTGACGGTGATGTAATACGCATATGCTTTTGCACATCCGTAAGGCGAACGCGGATAGAAAGGCGTCGTTTCGGTTTGCGGAGTCTCGACGACTTTGCCGTAGAGTTCCGACGATGAAGCTTGATAAAACTTCGGTGTGATACCGGCTTCGCGCACCGCTTCAAGCAGTCGCACGACACCCAAACCCGTCACTTCGCCCGTGTATTCGGGAACATCGAAGGACACGCGCACATGCGATTGCGCGCCGAGATTGTAAATCTCGTCAGGCTGCGTTTGCCGCAAAATCGTATTCAACGAACTTGAATCGTTGAGGTCGCCATAGACGAGCCGCAGACGTGTTCCCGGTTCGTGCGGGTCTTGGTAAAGATGGTCAATCCGGTCGGTATTAAAAGACGAAGAACGGCGAATAATGCCATAAACTTCGTATCCTTTTTCGAGCAGTAATTCGGACAGAAAAGAGCCGTCCTGTCCGGTGATACCTGTGATAAGAGCGCGTTTCGTCATTGAGTGGCTTTCCGTATCAAGAGTGAAATAGTTAAGGCTGTAGAAACTTAAATTATTTAACCGTTTGCCGTTGTGCAAGCAGTTCCGGGCGATAATCCTCGTTAAGCATTGGTTGAATTCGAGTCATCGGATTCCGGCGATTCCGGTGGCGTGCTGTAATAAGAATCGTTGTAATAGCCGTGATAATAGTAATCGTGCGACCGCAAGACCGCGCGATTTAAGACGACACCGATAACTTTCGCGCCGACATCGAGCAGAATTTGCTTCGAGCGTTTGGCGACACCGCGCGCGCTCTTACCGCTATGGACGACGAGCAACACACCATCCACTATCGAGGCGATGAGAACACCATCCGTGAATGAAGCGACGGGCGGTGAATCAATGATGATGTGATCGAAGTGAGTTTCAAGCAGTCTGAGCAGACGGCGCATCTGTTCAGAACCGAGCAGTTCCGCCGGATTCGGTGGCACGCGCCCCGCCGTCAACATGTTGAGGCTGCCCGCGAGCGGTGAATCAACGATGGTGTCCATCACCGATTCTTCCGACATCTCGGAGGAAAGCAACGTGCTTAAACCGTTGCTGTTGTTCAAGTCGAAAACCGTATGAAGACGCGGACGGCGCATATCGGCATCAATGATGATGACCTTCGCCCCGGTTTGCGAAAGCGTGAGTGCCATGTTTATCGCCGTCGTCGTTTTACCTTCTGACGGAAAACTCGACGTGACGAGCAAACTCTTTGGCGGGCGTCCGGCAGTCGAAAGCATCACGGAGGTTCGCAGTTGGCGATACGCCTCGGCAATCGGTGAGCGGGTATCGGCGTTGATTAAAAGGTCGGGATTACCGGCGGCAGTTCCCCGCGTTTGCAAGTTGGTCGAGCCGGGCTGCAAACGACGACGCGAGAGACCGTTGATTTGCGGAATCACCGCGACCGCCGGAAGCCGCAACGAACTCTCGATGTCTTCGGCATTATGAAGCGTGTCATCCATGTATTCCATGAAAATCGAAAGTCCGATGCCGAGACCAATGGAGAATAAAAACGCCATCATCACCGTTCGCATACGACGCGGCTCAACCGGATAATCGGAAGCCAGAGCGTAATCCGCGACACCGACGTTGTTCGGCGTTCCGGCGCGCACGACGGTGTTTTGACTGTCGCTTTGCAAGAGTCCGGCGAGCAGAGATTTGTAAGTCTCGATTTCCTGCTGAATGATTCGATACTGAATCGCGGCTTGATTTTGCGAACTCATCTTGCCGGTCTGTTCGTTGTAAGCACTTCTTAATTGTTGCTCAAAAGCGCGTGCCTGACGATACTCGGTTTCGAGATTGCTAAGCACGACATTGGTCACACGTTGCGTCGTATTTTTTTTCTCGCTTTCGAGCTTCGTGATTTGCGCGTCAATCGCTTTGACCGCCGGATACTCCGGTTGGTATCGCACGAGCAGTTCTTCCTTACGTTGGCGCAAGTTCGTGAGGTTGGTTTCGATGGCTTCGCCGCTGCCTTTCGCCGCTTCCGCGAGGTTGGTCGCCGCACCCGATACGCGGGCGGCGTTATAACGCGCTTCGGTTAATTTACGGGCGTTTTCTGCGGTCAGCAATTGCTGGTTGAGTCCGGTCAAACGCGAGACAACAACATTCTGGTCAGCCTCCAAATCAAGGATGTCATTGTTGCGCGCATATTGCAGCAGACGTTCTTCGCTGTTGCGAATTTGACTTTGCAAACCCGCGATGCGCTCTTGCAAAAAGTCTCCGGTCGAGAGCGTGTTCTTGGTGCGGCGTTCAAGGTTTGAATAAACGAATGCATCGGCAATCGCGTTGACGATTCTCGCGGCAACCTGCGGGTCTTGGTGGCGGAACCTCAAATCAACAAGGCGCGTGTCTTTTGAATAACTACTTGTACGAATTTCTTTGACCGGATCAACTATCAAGCCGCCGATTAAACCGTTGACATAAGGCTGAAGCCGTTTCGCTTCGGTTAAATCTTCGCGGTCAGTCGCGGGAGCGACTTTGCCGGTCAACACGTCTTCGGCGACCATATCACCATTCTTCTCCGCTTCCGGCGCAGCACCGAATCCGAACATGCGACGCAAGTTTTGCCACGTCGAATTGTTTTGTCCGGTGCGCGGTTGCGTAAAACTTTTATCGTTTTCAAGGTCAAGCGTTTTGACGACGCGCCGCATCAATGAAGGACTCGACAGAATTTGAAGCTGCGTGTTGAAGTATGCCGGGTCATTGACCGGACTACTGACGATAACCGCGCTGCCTTTTGAACCGCCGACATCCGGCGTGTTTTCAAGGTCAACTTGAACCTGCGCTTTTGCCTGATAGATGTCCGGCTTGCGTGCCATGTAAATCGCGGTCAGCATCGTAATCAAAGCTGAAATACTGATGAGCAACCACAAACGCTTTCGTACCGCGCGCCAGTATTTTCGCAATTGAAAAGTATCGTCGGTGTCCGGTTCGATGTACGGGTTGACGATTGCCGGAGCAGTGACAATCGTGGTCGTCGCCGCCGCCCCAACCGGAGCGCGCATCAAGCCGTCAGAAGTTGCACCTGTGTTCATTAAATTATTACCTGCGTTCATAAATCTTAATCACTAATTTTTACTGCTAACTACACTGGAAACTAAGTTGTTCGTATTTCCAGCGATCTCAAATCTGAGATTTCAAATCTCAAATCAAACGAACATACACAACCGAAGAAACCGCGATACCACAAAAACTTAGTTTCCAATGTACTAACTTTTACAGTTAACTTTCGCCGCCGTCTGGCAAACCGACATTTCGTTGCGTCTTCGTTTATTTGCGCTGCATACCTGCGCGCCGCGCGAGCATCGCTTCGCGTACATGGTTCGGATGAGCGAGATTGAGAACCGTATTGCTACGAACAATCATCAATTCGGCATGTTCGTGAGTCAGTAGTCCGGTCAACGGTTTGTCTTGAGTTTTAACGAGCAAGCCTTCACGATGCCACTGCCAGAATTGTTTCTGCGTTGTCCAAAACTGCTTCTGGTCGCGGCTGAAAACCAGTGCATTGCGCTTCTTCTTTTTCTTTTTCTTATCAATCTTATTAGCCGTCGCGGTGGTGTCTTCCATCTCGTCACTGCCAGCCTTTCCTGATTGATGGTTTTGCAATCCCGTCGCGTTACGGTATCGCTGACGAAGTTTCTTGTTTTTCCCGAAACATTGCTCACGCCGATGTGCGAGATACGACGCAAATAATGTTGTTAAAAACCATCACGTCCCAACTGCACGGCGACCCATAAAAACAGGGAAACCTCTGATGCCGAGGCAAGCACTAATTTGTTAAGTCTGATTTCCTAAGTTTTACGAATCGAGGTTTTCACTATCTCCCAACCACATTTCACCAACAGTGGTTTATAGTTTTAGCTGTCAACTTGCTTTCGTCATCACTCTGAATCATTTCAACTCGACTTCGGCAATCTGTTTCGCTGGCGAAGGTTGCGTCAAAAGATGCGAGACGAGTTCGGTGCGGCGTTTGACTCCGCACTTGGTAAAGATGTTTCGCAAATGGAACTTGACCGTTGGCTCACCGATATGCAGGCGGCGGGCAATCTCGCCATTCGTCAATCCTTGCACGCAAAACAGCGCGACTTCGGCTTCGCGGCAACTGATGTTGTACCGTTTGATGACTTCGCTCAAGTTACCTTGCCATGATTGCTCACGCGGAGCGTTTATCAACACGGAATTTTCCGGCTTGCTTTGTAACGACGCGACGTAGCGACGCGCGAAAATCTCTTGCGGCAGAAAAACGTGAAACAGCCGCTTGCCCTGCGCTACGCCGTCGGCGGAAGCGGCGTGATGTTCTTCGACGCTTAACTTTCCGGCGAGTCCGAGCAAGCCGCGCTTGACTGCCGCCGCGCTTCGCACGCCCGATGTTTGCCGCAAACTCTGTACGGTGAACGCGCCGATAGCTGTCTGTACCGCCAGCACGCGACTAAGCATCGCCGTGTAAAGCTGATGCTCGATTGTCGTGTGACTAAGAGCCAGCAATGCCAACGCGCCGTCGTCCGGCGTCTGTGCGAATGATGAATTTAAGAGCGGGATATACACGGAAAACTTTTAGGGAGAAATTCTGACAGGTAAAAATGGAGGGAGAATGTCATTGAAAATTGAACCGCTGTTTCCGAAATCACAAAATCTTACAAAGCCTGTCACTAACTGCAATCACATCGGCTGCTTAAATTCACAAACTACTCTTTCGGATAGGTGCGAAAGAGTAGTTGACCGTTGCCCGAACTGTCAAACGCACAGCCTGATTTACTCTTTGTCTAGCCGTCACTTACTTACCCGTCACTTTTGAACTATTCATCCATAAACTTGAGAATCGCATCGGCGGCGGCACCCGCTTCCCCGCGCCGACCCTTGATGACGGACGCTCCGGCAACCGCTTTTTGCAGTGCGGCTAAGGCGGCTTCCGGTTGGCGACGCGCCGAGACGGTATTGGCGAACATCGCCAACGCGCCCTGCCCTAGCGTGAGCGGGCGCGGACGCCACGTTGCACCCGATTTGTATTCACTGATGACGATTAGCCCGGCGGGTAAAGGCTTCGTTCCGGCACGCCCGCCGAAGGTTTCGACCGGGCGTTTGGTCTGTTTCCACGAATCACCTTCGCGCATGGAAAGTGGTTTGGCGTAAGGATGCACGCGCCCGCGTTCATCAATCACGGCGTACTCGTCCGAGTAATAAGTCGCGCCGCGCCGCACGAGTTCCGAAGTCAAAGTCGTCTTGCCGCTGAAACTCATACCGGGAATCACAATCGCGCGCCCGCGCCAACCGACGACTCCGGCATGAACGAATGTGCGCGTCGGTGAAAACTCCGCGACACGTAATTGCAGCGCGGCTTCAAATCGGTCAAAGGTTTCTTCGCGGTCAAGCGAACGCACGACGCGCGTAAAGTCGGCATAAACGAGGTTGAAGCGTTTGACCGGACGTTTCGATGGAGCAGTCCCGTTTGAATTTGATGAATCGGTGTCATGAACGATAAGCGAGAACAGATGTTCGACCTCACCGCGACACCGCACGACGCGCGAAGTCGGCGGTAAAAATTCTTCGATACCCGCGAAGGCGCGGGCATCGTTGGCGCGTATGCCAACCTGCACTCCAAAGGAATTTATGCAAAATCCAGCCGTCCAGCCCAGACGGTCAACCTTGCTCATTCAAGTGGACTTCCACTTGTAGTCGGGCATTTCAGAATTTGTCACAGTCGTTTTGATTTCCGGTACGGTTAAAACTTTGTGCTTCAAAAAGAAAACTTAATGAAACAATCGGGCGTTAAAATAACCGAACAGACTAAACTGCTTTTGTTAATTTGTCATCAACCGAAAGTTTAACGACATCGATATACTGCCTCGTTTCATCAAAATTCATTTAACCCTATACACCTGATGTCTGGACACTTTCCGTCCCGACAGGGACGATTGAAAATAGCCCAGCGATTTATCGCTGGGATTAGATGTGAAACAGTTTCCAGTCCCGTCAGGGACGACTGAACATGGTCGTAAAGCGGAGTTCAGCCGTCCCTGACGGGACTGAAATCTCCTTACTGAGTCGTCCCAGCGATAAATCGCTGGGCTATTATCGTGATGTCCCTACGGGACATGAAAAGTGTCCAGACATCAACCGTATTCACACGAAGGTCAAACCTAACATGACGCAAACTTATGACGCGCTTCTCATACTTTCCTTCGGCGGACCCGAAGGCATGGCGGACGTAATGCCGTTTCTCGAAAACGTCTTGCGCGGGCGCAACGTGCCGCGCGAACGCATGATTGAAGTCTCGCATCACTACGAAATGTTCGGCGGCGTCTCGCCCATCAATAATCAGAACCGCGCCCTTATCGCCGCCCTTCGTGAAGCGATGCCCGGTCATAACATCCACTTGCCGATTTACTGGGGCAACCGGAACTGGCATCCGATGCTTGCCGATACTTTGGAGCAGATGAAAGCCGACGGCATTCGGCGTGCGATTACTTTTGTGACTTCCGCGTACAGTTCTTATTCCGGTTGTCGTCAGTACCGCGAAGACATCGCAAAGGCACAAGAAGCAACTGGCGAAGGTGCGCCGCAGTTCGATAAGCTGCGCGTTTATTACAATCATCCCGGCTTTATCCAAGCCAACGCCGATTGTCTGCGCGCGGCTTTAGACAAGATTCCGCTTGAACGGCGTGCGAATACTCGCGTCGCTTTCACCGCGCACAGCATACCCGTTTCAATGGCGACGAACTGCGCTTACGAAGCACAACTTCTGGAAACGTGTCGGCTCGTCGCGGAAGCCGTAGGTCATCCACACTGGCAACTCGTGTATCAAAGCCGGAGCGGGCAGGCGAGCCAAGCATGGCTTGAGCCTGACATCTGCGATTACCTTCGCACGTCGCGCAACGAAGGAGTGACGGATGCCGTCATCGCGCCCGTCGGTTTTATCTCCGACCATATGGAAGTTTTATTCGACCTCGATACCGAAGCCCTTGAAGTCAGTCGGGAGATAAATTTGAACATGGTTCGCGCCGCGACCGTCGGCACGCATCCGGCATTCGTAGATATGATTTGCGAACTTATCACCGAGCGCATGACCGACAACGCCGCACGCCGCTTCATCGGCATACGCGGCGCGAATCACGATGTGTGTCCGGTGGATTGTTGCCTTCCCGCCGTGCGTCCCGCGACAAGTACGGGAGCGCGTCCGGCATTAAACGTAGTGAGCGGCGATTGATCATCTCTAAGTTATTGGAAGCAGTCTCATAAATGTTTCTCTCTGCGGTTCTCTGCGTCGGCACTCTGCGGTTCTCTGCGTTAAAAAATCTTTGTACGCAGAGACGCGCAGAGTTGAAGACGCAGAGAACCGCAGAGTAAAGAGACAGACAAGGTACTTATGAAACCAATTCTAAAAGTTTGATTGAAAAACTTATGGCTTCCCTGTTCGATACGGCATCTAAAACAGCATGTTGATAAAGAAGCCCGACGACATAAAATCAAGCGAGATAACACCGGAGCGCGTCTATTTTTCGCGTCGAAATTTTACCCGCGCCGGACTTCTTGCCGGAAGCGCGCTGGCGACGGGCGCGCTCTATCGCGGGTTTCTCGCCCCTATCCCGGAAGTGGATTACCAAGACCCGAACGTCATCGCGCGCGGAACTGCGAGTGAGGCGGGCGAAGCACTCACGCCGTATTCCAACATCACGAGTTATAACAACTATTACGAATTTACCACCGACAAATACGGCGTCGCGCGCCGCGCACGCAACTTCGTGACTCGCCCTTGGACGGTGACGGTTGACGGCTTAGTCAACAAACCGAAAACTTACGACCTCGACGAACTGCTCCGACTCGCGGCGCAGGAAGAACGCATTTATCGTTTGCGGTGCGTCGAAGGTTGGTCAATGGTCATTCCGTGGACGGGCTTGCCGCTCTCCGCCGTGCTGAATGACGCTGAACCGAACGGCAACGCGGCTTACGTCGCATTTCAAACCGTCGAAGCACCGAAGCAGATGCCCGGCTGGAATTCAAGCGGGCTTGATTTGCCTTATGTCGAAGGCTTGCGACTCGATGAAGCCATGCATCCACTCACGCTTCTCGCTTCGGGGCTTTATGGACAGCCTTTGCCCGCGCAGAACGGCGCGCCCTTGCGCCTCGTCGTGCCTTGGAAGTACGGCTTCAAAAGCATCAAGTCCATCGTCAAAATTACTTTGACCGACCGCCAACCGCCGACGACTTGGAACTTGGCAGCCCCGCGCGAATACGGTTTCTTCTCGAACGTCAACCCCAATGTCGCGCACCCGCGTTGGAGTCAGGCGAAGGAGCGTCGCATAGGCGACTTTTTGCGCCGCGACACGCTTCTTTTCAACGGCTACGCCGACCAAGTTGCCGGGCTTTACAACAACATGAATCTGCGTAAAAACTTTTGACCCGAAAACGAAGTCGCCGCCAAAGTTCTTTAGTTCGATATGACGCTCAAAGATTTCAAACTCAAAGACGAAAAGTTTGCGCGCACGCTTGTCTTTATCAACTGTCTTGTTCCCGCCATTTTGCTGGCGACGGATTTCGCGCGCGGGCGATTGGGCGCAAACCCGCTCGACTTTTTAACCGAAGCGACCGGCACACTCGCCCTTATCTTTCTGCTTCTCTCACTTGCCATAACCCCTGTGCGCCGCCTGACCGAACTCAACTGGCTTATCAAGTTTCGCCGCATGATTGGACTTTATGCGTTCTTTTATCTCAGCCTTCATTTCCTGACTTACATCTGGTTCGACAAGTTTTTTAACTTCGCGGAGATTGTCACAGACACCACGCGCCGCCCGTTTATACTCGTCGGCTTTACCGCTTTCATCTTGATGATGCCGCTTGCCGTCACCTCGACCAACAACATGGTTCGGCGTCTCGGCGGCAAAAATTGGAATCGTCTTCACAAGCTGACTTACGTTTGCGCGATACTCGGCGTGGCGCATTATTTCCTGCTCGTCAAATCCGACATCACCACGCCTCTGGCTTACGCGACGCTGCTCGCCGCCCTTCTCGGTTATCGAATCTACATCGGATATTTTCCGCCGACGAAAGGCAACATCATCTCCGCCCCGTCCCCCATTCCACGCCGATAAATCGAGAAACAAACTTACTCGCGCGGAAAGATTTGCGCCCCCGCAATCTGCTTTAAGCTGCGGCGCAAAGGTTTATATTTGTCTTCCAAGACGATGACGAAGGTTTCGCCCGGAAACTCCAAGCCGTTGACGAGGCTTTGGATTAATTCGTTATTCGCGTTTTGCGCGCGGAAGTTGTACCACCTCTTTTCCGTGATAACAGCCAACACATAACACGGAACTTCGGGCAGTTGCGCGACGGTTTTGCGCGCGAGATATGCGGTGCAAACATCGGCGAAGTCTCGTATCCCGTCGCGCAGATTTTCCACTTGAGCGTCGTTCAGGTCGTGCGGTTCGAGAGCGTCCGACGGCTCGAAAGTTTGACGCTCACTTCGCGCCGCTTCGAGTCTTTCGTAATGCTCGCGCCCGCGTCGCTGAATGCGTTCGACATCTTCCGTCTGCCCGCGTCCGGTATAGAAGTCGTGCAGTAATTCGCATCCGGCAAAGACTGTTTGATAGTCGTTGTTCATGGCGCGTTCAAGATGCGCGATGCCCGCTTCATCATCACGCGCAAGCATCGCTTGACCGACTAAAAAATTTGCGCCCGCGTGTTGCGCTTCACGCACCAGTAACTCGCGTGCGGCGGGTTCGGCTGCCGCTGCGTTTTCCATTTCCACAATCAAACGAATCTGTGTCCAAAGCTCCGCATCGTCGAGTTCGACGGTGCGCCGTTTCGCTTCGAGCGCGTCGAGTTGTTCGCGTGCTTCACAGACGTACTTATGTCTCTCGCGCCACGCGGTCTGAACTTGCTCGCGCCAAGTGCGGTTCATCTCCGTCGTTAAGTTTGCTCCGGCTTCGCCCAAGTAGTAGTCGGCAGCGGATTCGCCAATCGGTGAAAAGATGTGCGGTAATTGATGTTGTAATTCCGCCGCTTCACTTCCCTCATATCCCATCGCCGCGAGTCGCGCGGCAAGCGACGGGTGCGTATCTACACTTGATGTTTGCTCAAGCAATGAACGCTTAAACCACGTTTGAGCGTTGGCATCCGTCACCGCATCGTGCTTTAACGCGGCGAACATCCCGGCGAAGGCTTCATTGGGCGGAGCGGGATTTACATCCGCGCGCTTGAACACACTTTGCCAGTACGACTCGTCAAGAAATTTTGCTTTGACGGCGATACTCGCCAAGGCTTCCGCCGCCGCGTTGCGTCCCGCCACTTCGACCGCGCACGCATCGGCTTCATACTCCTGCCGACGCGCGAGGACAAACGTATAAGCGTTGAAAAACGGCGCGTACCAATTCAAGAATCGCTCAAAGACAAATGATCCGCGTCGCCCTTCGGCTTGCAAGCGCGTCAAGAGTTGATCCCACGTTTGCCGCACTCGATAAACCCACCCGCCGAAGCGTCCGTGATTACCGGAAAGATGTCCGAACTCATGCGCGACGACCGACCGAAACTGCGCGCGTGAAAGCGCGTGCATTAGCGGCAACCCGACGATGAGATAATTTTGCTGCCACCCGAATACGCCCAAGCGCGGACGCTGCACGACGGCGGCATTGAAATCATCCGTCACCAAAACCGTGTGAAGCGTCGGGGCGGCAAGCCTTTGACGAACCTCGCCCGCCAACTCGAACAAGCGCGGTGCTTCATCGCTTTTGAGTTCGTGACCTTCGGGAGCGGGAAACTTGACCCACAACGCGCGCCCGACGGCGGCGACCAATAACAAAGGAATCCACAAAAGTTTGATAACCAGAAAGTTGATGCGTCCCGTCATCACGACCGCAAAAATTACCAGCAATAATGCCGCGACGATAATCAGTAAATAAGCATAACCAAGCACGGCAAGCAGCCCGACGCGCAACAGATAGCGCGTTGGATGTTTGGCGGCATAGTCTTCGAGGTAGGCGACGAGTGAATCAAAGCGTTCGCGGTTCATGATTTGAATGTGTGAGCTTATGTGTGGGGTGGAGATTGAAGTTCGGAGCGGTGAATTGACAACACAATGTTTTTACAACATGGACGCACACAAAAACAAGTTGATTACCGGCAGCTTCTCGCCACGTTGGTTTGTTGTCTTTCGCCTCAATCATCGTAACGTAATTTGCTCGGTAATTTCACCGGTTTGAACAACATTTCTCCGGTACGTCGGTGCGTCATCAAATACACTTTCATTGCTGATTGAAAATGAGCGTGTTGGCTATTCTTTTGCGGTACGACTGCCGCTTGAATCTTATTGTTTTTCCAAAAACTTCTCATCGAGAATCAGGTGATTTATCGTTTGCGCGGGCGACTTATCGTGAAACATATCTATTGACATCTTACGGTATCTACCGGCATAGTTCGGTTTCTTACGGTATCTGAGGGTATTTTATGATAATTGAATTGACTCAAACTTTGACGCTCACAGAAGCAGAGAAACATCTTGGCGTCTCGCGGGTCACATTGTGGCGAATCATTAAGGAATATCGCATTCCGACGTTCCCCGACGTGCTTGATAAGCGTGTCAAGCGCGTCAGGTACTCGGACATTTCGGTCATTCTTGGCGAGGCGGAACGCGCGCGACGGGGAGAAGCGGCATGAAGGTTATTGCGATTGCAAACCAAAAAGGCGGCGTCGGCAAATCCACTTCAGCGGCAATGCTTGCCGCCGAAATCGCAATTCGCGGCTATGATGTTCTACTTATTGACGCTGACCCGCAGGCAAACGCGACGGCTATTTTTCTCGAACCCGGAAACGTCAAAACTTCTCTTTCCCACGCCATCATCGGGCGCGAAGGCAAGCCGCCCGCACCACTTGCCGAAGTGCGTTTAACAACAGAAATCGAGCATCTGGATTTAGTTCCGGCGACTCTCGCCCTCGCCAATTTCGACCGCGAACCCGCGCTTTCAGTCACCAAACTTCGCACCGCGATTCGTGAACTCGAAAGCCAGTATCACTTTGTGATTATTGATACCCCGCCGAACTTGGGGCTTTTGCTGACCGCCGCCTTAACCGCTGCGACGCACGTTCTAATTCCCGTGCAAGCTGCACCTTTCGCGTTGAACGGCTTGAACGACTTGATGCAAGTCATAGACGGGGCGCGCAGTATCAACGAAGCGTTGGTTATTTTGGGAGCGGTTTGCACTTTGTTCGACGCCAGAACTTCCGTATCCGGTGAATCATTCAAGGCTTTAACGAAGATGATGCCCGACAAAGCTTTCGAGACGATAATTCACCGCCAAACCAAACTCGAAGAACTGCCTTCGATGCACCAACCGATTCAAATTTACGCGCCCAACTCACGCGGCGCGGAACAGTACGCATCGCTAACCGATGAAGTCCTAACCCGGCTTAGCGTTCCGGTCAAAGCTTCACCCTTATCAGTTGTCAGAAAAAGGTAGTGCGGGATGAAAGAAAAACCCAAACGAGAAAAAGTGCGCGTCGTCAGACGAAAAGCCGGATTGATTATTGAACCGCCCGCACCGCGCCCGATTGAAGCCGACCATCCCGCGCTTCATTTTTTCAAATCGAGTCCGATTACCGGAGTACCGGAGTCATCGGAAAATCCCACAACACCCGTAATCACCCCTAAATCTCTCGAAAATCAAGTTCCGAGCATAATTGAAAAACTGGGAATTACCGCACTACCGGAGTACCGAAGCACCGGAGTCCCAAAAAATGAACAGTCCCCTTCTTTACCCATTGCTAAAAATGCCGCGCCATCCGCGATTCCGACTTCAAATTTCTATCGCAAAACCAACGACATTGCCGACCGCATAGACCGCAATCTGACGCCCGCCGAAAGCAAAATCTTCGATCAACTCGTCCGACTCTCCGTCGGTTTCAATCGTGAGTGGTGTCAGGTTAGAGTCACGACGCTTATCAAACGCACGGGTTATCGCTCCGACAAAACGGTGCGCGCGGCACTAAACGGGTTGGTGATGAAGGGGTTGATTTTCCGTCGCTCACACCATAACAACCCGCTCGGCGACGAATATCAAATCGCTCCAAACGAGGGTACTCCGGTACTCCGGTACCGCAGTACCCCGGTAAAAAATACTGCGGTACTGGAGTCATTTATTACCGGACATTTAAATACAATCTTAAAAGACAATCAGAATGATGATGAGCCGCCGCGCGATCCGCTACTTCCGCTGACCGATGAGTTGCGGCGGGCATACATCGAACTCACGGGCGAGAATCCGAAAAGCGGTGAAGCGGATCGCTTCGGCGAGTTAGCGAAAATCCTGATTGACGAACTTAAAGGCGCGGCGGCACAAACCGAATCGGTGACTTCACCGGCGGCATTTCTCGCCGCGCATCTACGGCGCAGACTCGGCGCGCCGTCCGGCAATCCGAAAGGACAGACGAACCGGAAAACACAGGACGCGAACGAAGCCGCGAAGAAGTCGCAAATTCCACCCGCGAACGAAGCGAATCTTAATCCGCAGGAAATCGAAGAACACGCCGTGTTGTTGGCGGAACTTCTCGCCAACGGCTACACGCTCGAACAGGCGACAAACCAATTCTCAAACGGCTTCAAATCAGAAGATTGGGAAGCCGTCAAAACCGCTGCTCTCAAACACACACCAACGCCATCACCCGAAGCCGCGTCGCCAGAAACCACTCCAGAAAAGTAAGACTTGAAAATTCAAGCGTAAATTGATTTCAAATCAACACGACAAAAGCCGTGACCGAAACCGCGTTTCCACAACCTACGATTGAACCCACGATTGAAAGTGAATGGAAGTCCGCCAAGCCCTTCATGCTGTCTTCGGGAGCAACGCTCGACCCGCTAATTTTGCGTTACGCGATTTACGGGCAGTTGAACGAATCATCCGACAACATGAGGCTCGTTTGCCACGCGCTTTCCGGCTCTGCGCGCGTCGGCGATTGGTGGAAGCCTATGGTAAGACTGGAAAACGAATCCGACACCCCTCACAGGCTCTCTAATGCGCGGGAATGCACCATTTGCATTAACGTCATCGGGTCATGTTACGGCTCGACAAGTCCGCGCACCGTCAATCCGGCGACGGGTAAGGATTTCGGCGCGTCTTTTCCGCTCATCACGATTGGCGACATCGTGCGCGCCCAGCACGAACTGCTCGCGCATCTCGGCGTCACACGTTTGCGTCTCGTCATCGGCGGTTCAATCGGCGGGATGCAGGCTGTGCAGTGGGCGATTGAGTTTCCCGAAATGTGCGAACACATCGTTGCCATCGGAGCGTCGCCGCTTCCGGCTTTGGGACTCGCGCTGAATCATCTTCAACGTCAGGCGATACGCCTCGATGCAAATTGGATGGAAGGGAATTACGAACCCGACGCCGCCCCTGCGAACGGAATCGCGCTCGCCCGCGTGATTGCGATGTGTTCGTATAAATCTCCTGAATTGTTTGACGAACGCTTCGGGCGCGCACCCGACCGGCGTTCCGGCGAAAACCCGCACGCTTCGATTGACGAACGCTTTTGCGTCGCCGGATACCTCGATTATCAGAGTGAGATTTTCAAGCCGCGCTTCGACGCCAATTCTTACATCGTATTGTCCAAAGCGATGGATTTGTTCGACCCCGTGCGCGATGCGGGTGGTTCGATTCACAAAGCTTTCGGTCGCATCAAAGCCCGCGTCACACTCATCGGTATCTCATCCGACCGATTGTTTCCGCCCTCACACGTCGCACGCTTTGCCGCACAGATGCGCGCGGCGGGTGTGCGCGCCGAGTATCTCGAATTTGAATCCGCGCACGGTCACGACGGATTTCTCGCCGATGCCGAACGCCTCGCGCCGTTCGTCGCCGCCGCTCTCGCACCGAACCCGGACTCCGCTTAAAATTATTTTCACGCACTGTTAATAAATACGTCGCACAAGCGTTTAAGTTGGTAGTGAAGGAGAAAACGCTTGTGAGTTTTATAAACGCCTCTGTCCTCGAAGCCGCTGTCAGCGCGACGCATAAACACGCTGCCGCCCGTTTCGAGTTCGCACGCCCCGCTATGGAACATGCTCCGCCGACCACGCTTGAGACGATGTTTCGTGAGCATCATGCCCTCGTCTATCGCACGGCTTACCGCATCACGGGCAGCCGCACCGATGCCGAAGATGTTTTGCAAACAATCTTCTTGCGCTTAATGCAGAGCAGCGAGAAATCCGATGCGCGCGATTTGAGTGCGGGCGCGGAAGCTTACCTGTGCCGCGCCGCGATTAACGCCGCCCTCGACCTGATGCGTTCGCGTGGGCGCGCATCGTTCGTCGCGTTCGACGATGCGGACGAAGCGCAATGGCTTAAAGATTCAAACCTCAGCCCTGAAGCCAGACACGAATCCATCGAGATGCGAAACGTGATTCGCCGCACACTCGCCGATATGAGCGCGCGCACCGCCGAAGTTTTCGCGTTGCGTTACTTTGAGGGTTACGGCAACGCCGAGATTGCGCGCGCACTTGATATGTCACCGCTCGTCGTCGGCGTTCAGTTACACCGCGCCCGCGTCCGTCTGCAAAACGAATTAAAGAAATTTTTGGAGAGTTAAGCGATGAAGCAAAATAAGAAAAACTTGGAAAATTTGCTGGATGAAACGATTGCCTCAATCCACCACGCACAACCCGAAGCCTCACACATCGAAGACGCCGCACGCCGCGTCTGGGCGCGACTCGAAACGCACGCGCAAGGAGATTCCGCGATGAATGAAATTAAACATGCCGCCTCCGTCGCTCCCGCCGCGCAGGTTCGCGGGTGCGCCGATTTTCAAAGCTTAATGCCGTCGTTCATACGTCATGAACTTTCACCCGCACGCGCCCTGCTGCTTGAAGACCACACGCGCGAATGCGTCGCGTGTCGCCACGCGATGCAGAATTTGAAAGATGTGCGACATGGAGTTGCGAATCAAAACGTCGTCCGACTTCAAGCGAAAAACCAGCGTGCGCGGGCGAGCAAACGCGCTCATCCGGCGTCGCACTTATTTAACGCCGCGTCGCGTGTCACACAGTGGCGCGTAGCCGCCGCCGCCCTCGTCGCATGTTGCCTCGTTGCCCTTGTGGTGTGGCAGCCGTTCGCGCCGATGTCGGCGGTCAACATGAGCGTCGAAGCGGCGGACGGTGCGTTGTACCGCATCGCCGAGAGCGACACCGAGCCTCTCACGACGGGCGACCTTTTTGGCGTGAACGACCAAGTTCGCACCGCGAAAGACGCGCAAGCCACCTTGCGTTTAAGCGACGGTTCGCTGATAGAGATGCGCGAGCGTTCGCAACTCGCGGTTGAAGAAAACAGAGACGGCGCGGTCATCAATCTCGAACGCGGGCAGATAATCGTGCAAGCCGCCGCGCAGGGGAACAAGTCGCTTTCCGTCCGCACCAACGATGCCCTCGTCGCCGTCAAAGGCACGACGTTCTCCGTCAACAGCGGCACGCGCGCATCGCGCATCGCGGTCATCGAAGGCGAGGTAAAAGTTGATGCGGACGGCAAACAGAATCTACTTCACGCGGGCGAGCAAGTCGCAACGCGCAAAGGACTCGAAACCGTTCCCGTCGCGCAGGAAATTTCGTGGAGCAAAAACGCCGCCAAATATCGCCAGATTCTCGCGGAAGCCAAAGGCGTTCGCGCCGATATTGACGCCCGCGTCACACGTCCGGGCAGACGCTATTCGACACGCCTTCTCGATTTGACCGCGACGGGTACGGTCTTCTATATCGGGCTGCCGAACTGGGGCGAATCGCTTGGCGAAGCGCATAGATTATTGCAGGAACGTCTCTCGCAAAATCCCGCGCTTGCCGAGTGGTGGCAAGGTCGCAATACCAACGATGCGAACAACGCAAACGGCACGAAGCGCGAAGCACGAATCAACTTTATGATGGATCGTGTGCGGGCGTGGGGTTCACAACTCGGTGATGAAATCGTCGTCAGTGCGACGCTCGACAATCAAGCCGAACCGTCTCCGCTTGTCCTCGCGGAAGTCAAAAACGCGAACGGTTTCCGCGACTTTTTGAACAGTGAAATCGAAACTCTCAAAGCCCAATCGGGCGGTGAAATTTCAATTCGCGTGATTGACGATTTAGCGAACGTGAACACTGTGATTCAGTCCGTCAAGCCAGCCGATACAGTCAAGAAATCGCCGCGCGATTCGTCACGACGCGACTCGATGCG
>JBGTMR010000250.1:0-9208 GCA_041743485.1 Pyrinomonadaceae bacterium | reverse complement strand
AGTGCAATTGGCGAACGAGTACCAGATGGCGGCTATTGACCGCCCGCTGGACGTTCAGGTGCAAGAACGGATGCGCGCCGAATTGATAGATCTCGCGGCTTACGCTCCGTCACCCGCGCAAATGCAACGCGACGATGAAATAGCACACTCGCACGGTGAATCGGAGCCAAACCACGAAAACGCGCTTGAATCATTGTTGTACGCGGCACGCCATGACCCTGATCGAAATGAGTTGCTCTCCGGCATTGTGGCGCGCGTCGAGGCAATGCATGAAACAGAGAGACGGTCACCATCTGTACAGGAACATGAGATAGGTTGGGAGCGGGAGACGCAGACACCCCAGACACCGCAGCACAACAATGATCATGACTACGATCATGGTAGATAGACTTTAGAGAGTATCAAAAGCTACTATAGAATCACCGTCCGATAATATAATTTATGTTGCACAAATAGCACAATGTCTTATAGGTTAAACTTCCTGCGGTCTGTTGTGGTTAGCGTTACTGCATCTTTGCTGCTGTAGCAGGGCGAACGCATTATAAGTTGTTAGCGGCTTTGCCCATAAAGTCGAAAACGGTGCTTGATAGTGCGCTCGGATTTTGCATGACCGCAATACGGTGTACTCAACGCCGACTTTATGGGCAAAGCCTGTTGCTGTGAGTGGGATTCCGTTGCGTAGATGCAAAGCATTTCAAACTATAATGCCAATACTTTGTACGCACCGCGAAATATGCGTTTAAAGGCATTTCTAAGAATCCATCTGCATCATGATGTGTCTTTGTTGACATCATGATGTTTCAGCCTTAGTATCACCGTTATGAGAACCACTTTAACCCTTGACGATGATGTGGCCGAAGCCATTGACAAAGAGTTACGCCGTCGTCCTAAAAGCACCTACAAACAAGTCGTCAATGATTTGTTGCGCGCAGGGATACACACACGCCGCGAAACCAATCGGACACCAAAGTTTACGGTGCAAGCTCGTTCGCTAGGAGTGCGGCGCGGATTGAACTATGACGACATTGGCGGTCTGCTGGAAGAACTCGAAGGCGCAGCGCACCGGTGATCCTCGTCGATGCTAATCTGCTGCTTTACGCTTATAACACGGACGCGCCGGAGCACGAACGTGCGCGAACGTGGCTCGAAGCGTCGCTTTCCTCACCAGTGCCTTTCGCTCTTTCGTGGCAAACGATTACGGCTTTCGTTCGTATCAGCACCAACATCCGTGCCTTTCCACAACCCTTAAGCACCAAAGAAGTTGTTGAGATTGTGGGAGAGTGGATGGAGCGACCGAATGTTATTGTTTTGCATGAGAGCGAGCGGCACTGGGAAATACTTGCGCGTTTACTCAACGAAGGTCAGATATCAGGCGCGCTAGTGATGGACGCGCATCTGGCGGCACTGGCGATTGAGCATGGAGCAACGCTGGCAACTACCGACCGCGATTTCGCGCGCTTCGCAAATATAAATACCACTAATCCATTGGCGCGAGGTAAATAACGTTTTCATGTGAGCGCGTACCGGATAATGTTGTGTTGACTCTTGCAACCAGCCTTCAAAATCCTCATAGGATATTCAATTACCGAGATTGTATTTCCTTTCTATATGACCTTGTAACTGAGCCGGATAAAAATACACTTCGCGCAGTTCGCCTGTGGCATAGCGGGCTGCTTGGTCGTTGAAGTGCGGTGATTTCGGGTCACCGCTTTCGCCGCCGGCGGTGACCGCTTCAGCACGAATCTTTTCGCCGAATTCGACGACGGCGACAAAACTGTTACCGCTCGTGCCATACCATTTTTTGGTAGTGCGCGTCGGTGCTGCGCCGAATGACGCGAGAGAACCCCAGTTTCCCGAAGTAAATCCGACGGGAACGCTCGGCGCGGCGTCATTAAAAGGCTGCACGATGTCGCTCGTCAACCGCTGAAAACGATTGATTTCGCCCCAAGGCGTGCGCCATTTTCCAAAATCAGCCGCGAGCTTGTCCGAAGCGCGCGTCAACGATTCGAGCAACTGAGCGGGCGCGGCTTTTGCGGCGACATAATCCTGCGACGGAACGCCCGGACTTGCACCGACGACGCGCAGAATTTTCGTTCCCCAGAATATCGCCAGCGAGGTTGCAACCGAGTCGGTTGACCAGCGCAGATTCCATTGGCGCATGATGCCGATCTGATCTTTTAGTTTTGTCTTCAACGGATCATTCGGCGACAATTCGTCCCACGCCGCGACGAGCAATGGCACGGTCTTTTCAAACCACGGCAGATAACTGTCATAAGCAGCTTCGCGCAGTTTATCGAGCGTGAAATCCTTGCGGTTTTCCAACACACGTATGGCATGCAGCCCGCGCGCCGATTCGATGCCGTTGTCAACGTATTTCGGGAAATCCGATTGTTTCAAACTGCTCGCACCAGCGGCTGACCACGGCGAGTTGGTGCTGTTATAAACCCAACCGCTCGCCGGATTGAGCAGATTTGGTGACTCATCAAATGTCAATAACCCCTTCCAGTCGCTTTCCGTGTCGCTGCCGTCAACAGGTTTCGTCCAGTCGAATTTGAGGCTGCGGCGCGGGATAAAATTGGGGTGAAAATAAGCGATGTTTCCGTCGGCGTCGGCGTAAATCGTGGCGTTCGACGAGTTGGCGTGAAGCTCCATAACCTGCCGGAACTCCTTGTAATTTTTCGCCTTCGTTCTGGTGAATGATTGGGTCAGTGCCTTGATTGGTTCGTTCATTAAACCGATGGTGATCCAATCGCCTGTCGCGTCATCTTTTCTTACAACCGGACCGTGATGCGTGCGGTAAACCATAAACGAACGCTCCTGCATTCCCTGTGCGGTTTTATACGGGACTTTGATAACGGATGTCTGAACGGGTCTTTGCTCGCCGCCGAACTTGTAGAAATACTTGTCGCCTTTTTTCAAAACGGTTTCGCGCCATTCATCTATCGCATCAACCGCGCTTGAAGTGTGCATCCAGCCGAGACGCTCGTTAAATCCCTGATAAATAAAAATTTGTCCCCATGTTGCCGCACCGTAAGCATTTAGATTTTCGCCGCTCGTCACCTGCAATTCCGAGCGAAAGAAAAAAGAAGTGTGCGGGTTAATCAGCAGCAAAGCATTTCCGTCAATCGTATTCTTCGGAGCAATGGCGATTCCGTTTGAACCGCTCGGCTCTTTAAGGAATTCAGGCTCATCCAATTGTGCAATCTTTGACTCAGAACCATAAAAGGATTGCAGCCGCGCTAAGTTGATAGTTTCAATATCGCCGCCGATGCTGCCCTCTGTAAACGAGAGTGCCATCCACGGCTCGAATCTGGTGATAACTCGCGGCTTAACTTCAGGATGTTTTGCCAGATAAAAGTTCAGACCGTCCGCCCAGGCTGTCATCAGCTTTTGCAGCCACGCGGGACTCGTCGCGAATTTTTTCTTTAGTTCAGCCGGCTGAATAAAGATTTTCATCCGCAAATCGCGCCAGACAGCTGATTCGCCTTCTGCTTCGGCAAGCCGTCCCATCGCGTTGAGATAATTAGTTTCGACGCGATTGAAATCATCCTCCGCCTGAGCATAGATCATCCCAAATACGGCGTCAGCGTCCGTCTTGCCTGTAACATGAGCGATGCCCCGGTCATCACGAACTATCGAGACATTTCTTGCATACCGCTCCCATCCCGCTTCTGCTCTGCCAGCCCCGTAGACCGTCGGTATCCATAGAAGAAGGATAGTTAATAAAAATAAATTACTGAAACGAACGTAACAGGAATTCGCTGCAATCATATAATCCTTTTTATAGCTTAACGTGAGTTCGACGTAAGAAAGCTGCTAAGTCGCTGAAAACAAACGCCTCGTTCCAAAACGACTAAGTTCAATGCTCTCAATCAGGTTGTTTGAAAGGCAACTTTAGCCGATTGCTGATGATTTAGCTTGATTTCAGGCAGCTTTAGAAGTTAAGTTGTTGATTCTGTTAGAGAATTACGTCAAACTCACGTTAAATAAATGCAGTTTGAAGCCAAAGAATCCCTCATTCAGTAGTGCCAACTCTTGAGGTCGGCTCCGGGCGGTGCGCTTTGCTTGATGCGTTCAACGATCTTCGGTATGTACATTTGATGATACCTGAGGCGTGAGATGGCGTTCGGACGTGTGTGATCGCCGTTCCAGCAGTGCTCGGCACGGTCGCCGTAATCTACCTCGCCGCCATAAGCCGGATTCTTTGTCGTTTTAAGGAAGTCTTCGACAAGATAAACCGCATTGTTGAGGTAGTAATTGTCCATGTCGCCGCAATAGATATGAATCTTGCCTGCGAGTTTGCCGCCGATTTTCTGCCAATCGCGGCGAAGGATGTGACCAAGGTCGTAATTCTCGCGCCAGTGTTCGGCAACCGCGCGGTCTATCTTGCCGGTCGGCTTGTCCCAGATAGGTTTCGGATAACCGTCGTTGCCCACAGGCGAATAGACTGCTTGCCAGATATCCCATTGTCCGCCCGAACGGCTGCGCGTGCCGAGCGCGAGTTCAAGGTGATTGGCTTCTTCGAGCGTCGCGCTTAGCTCGCCGAGGTAGTTGCGTTTGGCGGGGCGGGGCGTGCGCTTCCACTTGCTTTCAGCATAGTAGGCGTTCTCATGCTCGTAGATGTTGACGACCGTGTAGGCGCGGAAGTCAATCGGGTCGGGACACGCCGCCCAGCAACCGTTGTATTCGTCGGGGTAGAAGATTTGAGCGGCGAGGGCTTCCCAACCGCCGGTCGAGCCGCCGTAGAGAAAGCGCGCCCAGCCTTGCCCAATTCCGCGAAACTGTTTCTCAATCGCGGGGATCAACTCGTAAGTGATCGCATCGCCGTAGGGACCCAGATTCGCGGAATTGACGGCGTAAGAATCATCGTAGTAGGGATTGGCGTGCTGAATTTCGATGATGATGACGCGCGGGAAATCCTTGCTTGTCCAGTCTTTGTAGAATTCGTGGGCGTACTGCTGTTCGATCTTGTTATAGCCTTCGAGCTTGAAGCGTGCGCTGTATTCGGGTTTCAAGTTCGGGTCGGGCGGCGTCTCGCGGAAGCCGTCGAAATCCGCCGCGAAGTGACCGTGAAAAATCACGAGCGGATAACGCGCTTCGGGGTGCTGGTCGAAGCCTTCGGGGAGAAGCACGTTCGCGCCGAGATACATCGGTCTGCCCCAAAACTCGGAGAGTTTTTGGCTTTTGATGCGAACGTGCTTGATGTATTTCGTGTCTTTCGCCGGCTCAATCGGCGGCATCACTTTGTCGAGCGCGAGACGCACAATCACATTGCTTTGCCGGTCAATGCGAATTCGTTGCGGCGTGCTGTAGAGATTGCCGGGAGCTTTGTTCCACTGCTGACCTTCGCCCCGATCCATCGGCAGTTTCACCGTGTAGCCATCGGCGCGCTTGAAGGTTTCATAAACGTGCAAGACCGCCTGCACACTGTATTCGCCGTCGGGCACATCGGAGAGTCTGCGGCGCGGATACCCGAAAGCTGTATCGTCAATGACAACGGTTTGGTTCGCCCTGAGACCTTCGACATCAACGCCGAAAACTTGTTGCGTCGTCAGGTCTTCGCTGATTTGAAAGCGCGGCTCTTTCGAGTTGTCGGTAGAGATAATCAGCAGCAATCTTCCGTCAATCGCTTTTCCGTCTTTCTGTTGCCCCCGTGAAATGGAAAAGCGAAGTTTGCCCGCTGCCTCCTGTCCGGTCTGCGCGGTTGATGTAAAAGCGAAGAGCGAAAAGACGAAGAACGCGCACGTCGTGATGCGTAGAAACATGCCGAAGAGGTTTTCCGGGTTCATCTGCTTACCTCCGAAGGTTGAGAGAATGGGAATTGAAAGGCTTTCTACAGCCGGTCATAATGTTTTTTGAGATGGCTTATAAACTCTCCGAAAGCTACCCATTTCCATTTATATTTGCGGTTGTGTTATTTCTGGGAAAACATTACATCTCGGTAATTTGTTCGTTGATGTGGATACCGCGTCGCGCCAGTTCCCCAACGAATGCTTCAGGCGGGACGCACAACTCCTGCGGGATTGCGCCTTTCTCTTTGATTAACCCTTGCGCCATCATCTGCGCGATGATCGAAGCGGGAAATGCCGTGGTACGCATCATCGCGCTCAAGCCGGTGCGCTCATCCGCTTTATCAATGATGTCGTAACGGAGCTTACGGGTTTTTCCATCCGCCGTCGCGCCGCGAAACTCGACGCGAATGAAAACCAGATCGGGCGCGTCGGCTGGCAAGTGCTTGAGCAACATTTCTCCCAGCACACGACGCGGTGCGATGCGAACTCCGTCAAATTCCATTTGCTCGCTGCCGGCAAGTCCGAGTTCGATGAGAAGCTTAAACTGCTCGCAGTGTCCCGGATAACGAATCGTTTTGTAGTCAAGTTCCTCAACACGACCGAGAAAGGTTTGGGGCAAGGTCGAAGTCCCGCCGGAGGTTTGAAACGCTTCCATCTCTCCATATGGTAAAGGAAACTCCAGCCTTTCGATTTCCGTCATCGAATCAACTTCAACAATCTTACCTTCCCGTATCACGCGCGCCCGCTCGACATATTCGTTGATTAAACCTTCGACCGAGAAAACGATCTGGTAATTCAGCGGCGGTTTCGGGTGCTGCGGCAGCCCGCCCACGCGGATGTGAATTGCTTCAAGCTGCTCGAACCGCGCGGCTCCGTGTGCGACCAACACCGAAACCATACCCGGAGCAAGACCGCAGTCGGGAATGATGTTAATCCCTGCACGCCGCGCTTCGTCGTTGAGTGCTAGTTCCGCCGCCACCACAGCATTGTTGCCGCCGAGATCGCAAAAGTTGACTCCGGCTTCAATCGCCGCCCGCGCGAGATTGAGATTGTGGTGATAGACCACACAACTGATTGCCGCATCATGCCCGCGCAACAACTCGACTACCTTGCCATAATCGTTCACATCAATCTGCACGGCAGATACTTTGGCACTCTTCACCCTATCGGCGACCCCGCGCGCGCGTTCTATATCAATGTCCGCGACGGTGACGACCTCCGTCTCTGAATTGTGGGCAAGATCATAGACGGCTCCAAGTCCCATGCGCCCGCCACCTAAGACAAGAATCTTCATGCTTCGTACCTCCCCCAAAAATCGGCGACTGCTTTCACGCTCTCATACGCGAGCGAGGAATTCCGACAACAATTTAAGGACAATCAAAATTTGGCAACTCCCAGAGACGGAAAGAGGGCGTTGATGGTTAGTGACCTTTTCGAATCCCTCATGCTTGCAGAAAAATATTAGATCAACCTGCTGCCGAAGGAGGTTCTGATCTTTGAACTAAGAGGCGGGAAAGCCATGTTGGTGTCTTATAAGCCAGCAACATAATTTATCGGACGCGGTGAGTCCGACGGGGAGAGGTTCAGGCATGAATATACTTTTCAAATACATGACTGTAATCTCGTCCGGCATGACGCTCAAGTATTGTCACATTGAGATTGTCGAGCAGTGCGTTGTAGTGTTTGACAATCTCTTCTCCATTTTCGATATGGTTGATCTTGTACATCGAAGCTATCGCGCCCAGACACTGCATCGCATTGGCGCGGGCAATCTCATTTTGGTGTTGAAGTCTGCTAATCGTAATTAAAGCTTTGTAAATGTCTTTCAGCGATTCGAGGAAATGCTTTTTGACATCAATACTAAAGGTCGCTCCACCGTCAATGGTGAACTTCAGTTCAACGTCCAAGTCAATCGTCCCGGCGGTTTCAATGGAGACATGCGAAATCTTGTGATTGCCGTAATCAAAGCGTTTGATTGTACGTTTAGCTGAAACGGCGGATTCGCCGTCAACATGGATGAGACTGAGATTGGTAAAGCAGTATTCATCCTTTCTGGATTTGATGAGGAAGAATATCTTCTCGTTATCTTCGTGGAACAGGTAGTCATCAGCATCAACTTTGTCGTAATCGGCGGGTGGAATAATCACGCCGACATCGCTGATGCCGAGTGCTTCGGCGGCAAACTTCTTGAACATGAAAAATCTCCTTATTTGTGTGCTTTGATGATGAGCGAGGCAGAGTGGAATCCAGCGTACACGAAAAGTCGTTGAAAATGGTAACCAAGTTTTTCCTATAAATCTGACGATACTTCCTCAAACTATAGTGAACCTAAATGGTTTGTGTAGAAGGTGCATACCAGTCGAACTTCACCGAATCAAGTAAGAAGCCTTGCAAAAAGCCGCAGAAAGATTTTTTAACGGCGGCAAATGTTTTGTTCTCTGCGAATTTCTTTCGCACGTAATTCTTGCCTGCCAGCCAAATGTCTTCCACCGGATTTTGGTCGGGGGCGTTGGGGGCAAACCGCAGACACGTCACCAACCAATCCTTTTCTTCGAGACCTTGATTTACTTCTGCCAAGAACTTCTGGCATTGAATGTCTCGATGATAAGTTGCTCCATCCCACAAGAGCAGCAGTTTCTTGCCACGATAGAACTCCATTAAAGAGCGCAGATAAGCGACCGTGTTTTCTCCATTGCCGCCCGAATATGCTTGCAAGTGAAATTCCTTGGTCAGCAGGTTGACCGCGCCGTAATAAGTCTGTCGTTCACGCTCATTAGTCATCAAGACCTCAATCGCCTCGCCACGCTTGCCCCACACATAGCCACAACAATCGCCCCACACCAAATGACACTCATCTTCGAGCAAAACCACCATTTCACCTCGTTCTATTTCTTCACGGTGATGCTCCACTTTTTTTTAATCTCGTCGCGCCGCGCTAAGACTTGTGCCTCGTCGCGCTTCGGACTGCGGCTTCTCGCTTTTGTGATAACTCATCCCGCCCAATTCCAATAAGTCGTAATAGGATTGCTTCGATTGATAGACCACACCATACTTTTCTTCAACGTAATCACGCACCGCTTCGAGCGAGAGCGTCTCATGCTCTGTGATCCATGCGCTGATCGTTGTGCGGGCTTCGGCACTCAAATAACTCTCGCTGCCGCGATGCGCTAACAATAAAGCTTCAGCACCTTCCGCCTGATATGTGCCGCGCCATTTGCTCACATACTGCGGTGACACATTGAGCATCTCGCAAACCTGTGAAGTCGGCATCTCATTTAATGCCATCTTCACACATATGGCACGCTTAACTTCGCGCGCATCTCTTGACTCGTTGATGATCTCGTCTAAACTTCTCATTGATAGCCCTCTCTTATCGGGCTATCATCTTACACGTTTCATTTAGAGTTCCTATAGAT
>JBGTMR010000249.1:0-1583 GCA_041743485.1 Pyrinomonadaceae bacterium | reverse complement strand
GATGTATTACCAAATCGGAAACTTCGATAAAGCGATTGAATACGCCGACCGCGCTCTCGCCATCGAACCCAATAACGTCGGTGCATTAACCGCCGCCGGAGACATGCGTTTCGACAAAGGCGACTTCGTGGAAGCCGCGCGCTTTTACGAACACGTCCTCGAATACCAACCGAACAACGTCAACGTCCGCACCGATTTGGGTTCGACCTTCTTCCAACGCACGCCGCCCGACCTTGACCGCGCGGTTGCCGAATACAAACGCTCTTTAGAGATTGATGCACGCCACGAAAACACGCTCGTCAATCTTGCCATTCTTCACTTAACGCGCAACGAAAAGGAAGCCGCACGCGGGGTGATTGACCAACTCGCCGCCGCCAATCCGAACAACACATCTCTAGCTGAATTGCGAACACGCGCAACATAATGATGAAGTTGAAGCAGATGGAAACTGCCAACCCGTAAGCTAAGTCTTCAACGCGCTGCCGCGTAAGCCTTTGACCTTCGTTTAGCGATTGGGAGAAACACGCCATGTCACTAGCCCAACCGCAAACAAAACCGCTTTACACCGTCGAAGAATACTTACAGATGGAGCGTGCATCGGAAGTGCGCCACGAATACTTGGACGGCGAAATCTTCGAGATGGCAGGCGAATCAATCCCGCACGGCGACATCTGCATGAACCTGTCGCGCGTCATCAGTACACAGCTTTTAGGCACGCCGTGTCGCACGTTGTCGAAAGACACGAAAGTGCAAAGCGGTTGGTTGCCGCGTCCGCGACGGATGATGAAGGGCTTGTTTTCTTACCCCGATGTCGTCATCGTCTGCGGCACGCCGCGCGCGCATGAAGAATACAAAGACATCTTGCTTAACCCGACGGTGATTATTGAAGTCTTGTCGGAGTCAACCGAACTGTTTGACCGGACAGAGAAGTTCCGTCGCTACTGCACGCACCTTGAAACACTGACCGATTACATTCTCGTCGCGCAAGACCAGCCGCTCATAGATTGTTATCGCAAAACGGACGCTGGACGTTGGGAATGGTCGAGCGTCGAAGGCTTGGAAACTGAGTTGTCCAGCACTTCGATTAACTGTTCTGTGCAACTCGCGGATGTTTATGATCGCGTAGAGTTTCCGATTATTGTTGATGACGAAACAAGCGAAGATATTCAATATCTTGAAAGCTAAGGCTTGAGGAAACAAGTGTGACGCAGTTTGATGTTTAATTTGCACAGGCTTCAATTCAGTTGCGGATCGCGCGCCACGCCCGTCGTCGGGTCGGCGATATAGATTCCCAAACGAAGCGAGTGGACGACGTTGTTCCACGCGGCGACGGCGCGGTCGGCGTCTTCAATCCAATAGTCCATCGTGATTGTGCTTTGAATGTTGTTGCCCATCGCCAGCATGATGCGCGAACGGGCGGGACGATTTTCTACCGGGTCAATGAAGTTCGATTCGAGCCACACGAGGCGCACATCGGGACGTTTAATTGTCGTGATGTCGCCGCACTTTTCCATCGGACGCTCATCGTTTTCCGCGACATCGCGCAGGGCGTCGGCAAGCGGAAAGTTGCTCCAATCGGCGGG
>JBGTMR010000248.1:0-1926 GCA_041743485.1 Pyrinomonadaceae bacterium | reverse complement strand
TTAGCCAGAACACGAAAAGCAACACAGGTTCGTCGAAAGATAAAACGAATCTGTGTTGCTTTTTTACTTGCAAGAACATTGAGGCTTGAATAACCCTTCAAGCGGCGTGCGTCACAACCTGTTTGAGTTGCGCGGCGATGCGCGGGACGATGCGGCGCGGAACGGCGATGGCGGCTTTGATGTGGCGGGCGTGGGTGAAGTGTCCGGCGACGTAGATGCCGTTCACGTTGGTTTCAAAAGTCTGCGAATCGTATTCGGGTATCGAACAGGTTTCGTCGGAAAGGATGTTCACGCCCGCCCGCTCAAGCATTGTTAAATCCGGGTCGCTGCCGATAAGCACGAACGCGGCATCGGCTGCGAGTCGCATTTGTTCGCCGTCATCGGTGATGAGTCGAACGAAATCTGTGCCGAACTCTTCGACGTGATTAAGCAGCACGATGTGCAAAGTCCCGCGCTCAATTTGCTTCTCCAACGGAGCGCGCACCCAAGCCTTAATCGCGCCTTTCTTCGGGTCGCGGTTCTCCCAATCGGCGCGCAAAATCGCAAGCGTCGTGCGCGCTCCTTCTTCGGCTAAAAACAGTGCTGCTTCCGCCGCGCTGTTGCCGCCGCCGACCACCACCACCGGACGCCGCACATACGGGTAGGCTTCGACGAACAGATGATGAACGTGCGGCAAGTCTTCGCCCGTGACGTTCAAGCGGCGCGGGTGTGCCATCGCTCCGGTGCATACCAGAATCGCCGCCGCGCGGTATTCGCCGCGTGTCGTGTGAACGCGAAAGCCGTCATGCGCGTCGTCACGTTCAATCCGCGTCGCTTCCTCGCCCGTGTTGATTTTCAAATCGTTGTCGAGACAGAAGCGCACATAATAGGAAAGCAGTTCTTCGCGCGTCGGCTTTTCACGCGCCGGACGCAATGCCCCTTCGCGCAGTTCGAGTTCATCAATCGTCGAGAACACAGGACAGCCGACAGGGTAATGATAAATCGTATCGCCGATAAGACCGCGCTCAAGCACAAGGTAGTTTAACCCTTCTTGTTTAGCGCAATCGGCGGCGGAAATTCCGGCGGGTCCTGCCCCGATGATAAGCAAATCGAGTTGTTCCATGCTGCTCTTTATTCGTTTCAATCCGCACTGCACGTAAAGCGCGGTGATTCAACTTGTCTGGGATGCGGCTATCTTCGCACGTCATCGCAAAGCTGTTCAACCGCCCCTTCTCTTATAAGCCGAAATCACCGAAAAGTCAGAAGCGCAACACGCCTTCCGCGACGATGACCGAACTTCCGCCGACGCGCACACGTTCGATTTGCCTGTCCGCGTTCATCGTCACTTCAATTTCAATGCGCGAAGGACGATTGATAAAGTCGCCCTGTTCGATAATGAATTTAGATGCTTGTTTGATGCTGTTCGCACCCGCGTCGAGCGCGCCGTGATGCGCCAGATAACCGCCGAGCGCACCGCACGCGCTGCCCGTCGCCGGGTCTTCCGCGATGCCGTCGGCGGGCGCGAACATGCGCGTGTGTGCCTGTGATTCGATTTCATTGTTGCGGTCGCGCGTCTCGCGTGTGAAGGCGAGGCATCCGGTCGCGCTGAAGTTTTCATAAAGCTTGCCGAGTTGTTCGCTTCGCACCGCGCACCGTCCGAGAGCATCAAGCGTGCGGATAGGCACGACGAGAAACGGCAATCCGGTTGACACGACTTGAATCGGCAAATCTTCGTTCAAGTCATCGTCGCTCAAACCGAGTGCGTGGCTAATCTCGCTTCGCATCTGGTTTGATACGAATGCGGTTTTAGTTTCAAACTTACCTTGCGTCATCACGACGCGCGCGGGCGCGTCCCGTTCAAATTCAATCTCCACCGGCAATATGCCGATGCCGAGTTGTTGAAGCACGCGCACCGTACCCGTGCCGCCTACGGGAGCGGCGACGACG
>JBGTMR010000247.1:0-14653 GCA_041743485.1 Pyrinomonadaceae bacterium | reverse complement strand
CGCTCATCACGCGGCGTATCAACCGCCCGCACTAAAACTCTTGCCCGCCCGCCGCTCGTCGAGACGACGTATAAATCGCGCGGCTCTTTGCCCGCCGCGCTCCACAGATAAGCGATTGACTTTCCATCCGGCGACACTCTTTCACCCTCGACGCGCATCCCCGCCAGAGACGGTTCAGCCATAATCCCCCGCACCGTCAGCGCGGAAGTTTCACGCCCGCCGACAGCTTGCGCCGCCACCGGCGACCCGCCCGCGAAGCCCGACACAACCAACGACAACGCGACAATCAAACTCGCACCACGCATCGCCCGCCCCTTCTCCTGCTTCATCAACATCATCATAATTTTTTCTCTGTCCTTACTCTGTGTCTTACACTCTCTGTGCCTCTGTGGTTAAAAAGATTTTAAGATTGCATGATTAAGCGACTTCGTAGGACGATACGGCACAAGTCGAACAACAACACGGACTATCCCGTCAGCCGGAAAACCGCACATAATAATTTTCGAGAGGTAAAAATTGAAATGACAAACCGCGATGATACACCGAAAACACGGGACACGGGACACGGGACACGGGACGGCAACAACCAACACTCCGATGCCCCGCACGACTCGCCCTTACCTGTCGCGCTTCCCTTCGGCGCAAGCACCGATGCTCCGCTCGAAGACCTACCCGTTCCCGGCGATTCCCACTCGAAGCACAGCTACTACTACGACGACGCGACGAACTACAAAGTTTTTAATCCCGATGAAGATGAGGAGTGAAAAATTGATGAGCAACGAAAACCGCAGAAACTTTATTAAGCGTGCGTCCCTTTTCGCCGCGCTTACTTCATCAACCGCTTTCAACATTTCCTGCCAAGCCCAACAGCAAAGCGTTCAATCAACTTCAACCGGCATCATCGGGGGCGGGTGCGACGGATGCGAAGGCATGTATGAAGGAATGCCGCCGCAATTAAGCTGGCAAACAATGATCGCTTCCACTTCCGAACCGGGTGAGAAGTTAGAGATTAGCGGCATCATTTACCGGCTTGACGGAAAGACTCCCGCGCCCGGCATCATTCTTTATCTATGGCAAACCGACGCGACGGGGCATTACACTCCCGCCCCGAACACACGCGGCATCACGCGCAGACACGGACACTTGCGCGGCTGGCTCAAGACGAACGAACGCGGCGAATACAAATTCACCACCATCAAACCCGCCCCTTATCCGAACGATGTTCTCCCGGCGCACATTCACCCTTCCATCAAAGAACCCGACAAGAACGAGTATTACATCGAAGACTTTTTATTTGACGATGACCCACTCCTAACTCGCCAAGAACGCGCCAAGCTGGAAAATCGCGGCGGTTCCGGCATCCTTCGCCTTTCCAAACGCGCCGGAGTTTTGGTTGGAAAAAGAAACATCGTCTTGGGACTTAACATTCCAAATTACAGATGAGCATGAATTATTGTGTGGGCTATGAACCAACGACATTTTGAGAGAAGAAAAGAAATAGAAGCAGTATTTGAGCGAAGCCCGAAAGTAGAAGACTCGGACGAAGAGTTTGTTTCACCATCCGGTTTATACAAACTTCACGTCGCTTCATATCATGTAGGCGAAAATTGTTGGGAGTATTCCAGAGGCATAGTCACCAGACTTTCCGACGGTGAAATTATTACTGATGTAAAAAGAAACTTCGGGCTTTTCTGGCACGCTTGGGTTGAGCATCCGAACGGAAACGAATACTTGTTGTGCGGTGAGGACTATCAGGGTTATTCGGTTGTAAATCTTACGGAAGTGTCTTATCAAACTTACTTTCCTGACGAAGCATATGAAGGGGCTGGGTTTTGCTGGACGGCAGTTTATCCTTCTCCTGACAAACTCGTGTTGGCGGTTGAAGGCTGTTTCTGGGCTTGTCCTTACGAACTTGTTTTCTATGACCTTCGCACTCCCGATGAAGTTCCCTTTCGAGAAATCGGCAGAGTAAGCGACACGATGAGGTGTGATGGATGGATTGACAACGAAAACTTTGTGCTTTCGGTTCAAGGCGTGTATCGCAAAAGTGACGGCATTGCTTACAATCAACTTTCCGAAGACAAACAGCAGCTTTTAGATTCAGATTTATCGCTGCTTGACTATCGTACCGAAAAGCTACAAGCCAAGCGTCCTGACTTTGATTCAACAACTCAAGATTCACCATACCTTTCTTTTGTTTATGGTGAACCGCGCTCTTAATTTCCGCTAACCCACTATTTCCCGAAAATCATCTTCCCCGCCGCGACCACCAACACCACCGCCAATACGCGCCTAAGCGTCACGCTTGCAAACCTGCGGCTGCCCAACTCCGCACCGATAAGCCCGCCCGCAATTGCCGCCGCGCCCCACAGGTAAATCCCTGACGGCAGAACGACGACGTTTGACCACGCGCCCGCGAGTCCGGCGAGAGAATTAACGAGTATGAATGCCGCCGCGATTGCCGATGCTTGTTTGACATCAGCCCACCGCGCGAGAAGCAGCAAAGGCGACAGGAAGATTCCACCGCCGACACCGACCAAGCCCGACACGAATCCCAACACCGCCCCGCACGCGAGAGCCACGACCGGCGGCACATTTTTCGACTCGAAACTTTCTTCCGTCGCCCGCGCCCCTAACCATAAACGCACTGCGGCATAGACCAACACCGCCCCGACTATCTGCTTATGCAGTGATGCGTGCAGCGTGATGCCGCCGCCAACGTAAGCCAACGGAATCGAAGCCACGGCGAACGGTAGAAAGATGCGCCACGAAAACCAACCCGCTTGATAAAACCGGATGCTCGCAATCGTTGACACCAACACATTCAATACCAGCGCGGACGGTTTCATCACCGCCGCCGACACGCCCATCAAAGCGAACGCCGCGAGGTATCCGCTCGCCCCGCCATGCCCGACGGATGAATAAAGCAGTGCCATGATGAAAATTAACGCCGCTAATAAAATGCTTTCTTCCATCATCCTGATTAAATTCCCTGTACCCGTCGCAATCAATCTGAACAACCGAAATTGAAGTAGAGACTTGTAAATCTTTTCTACCGCGACTCACGCGCCTTCAATCACTTCCCGCATCGAACACCCATAGATGCGCTCAAATAGTTGTTGCTTGAACTCGTCTTCCGGTAAATCTTTCGGCAGTGATGCGATGACGATTTCGCGCGCCGCGTCGAACATCAACGCCCCCATGATAAAGCGTTCTTCGTTTGAACGATTCATTATCATCTCGCGCACACGGGCTTCGATTTCCGGCGAAGTGTCGTTCATAGTTTTTATTCAACCGCGCCCGCCGCACGCAAAACTTTAACCGCTTCGTCTTGATTATTCTCAATCGCAAAACGCAACGCCGTCTTGCCGTCAACATCGCGCGCATTAACATCTGCTCCTGCGTCCAACAAAACTTTGATAGTTTTTACGCGCCCTTCCATCCCCGCGAACATCAACGCCGTGCGATGATCTTTGTCATGCGCGTTCACATCCGCTTTCGCATCAATCAAAACTTGCGCGCTCTTTTCATCATAACCAAGCATCGCGTACATCAACGGCGTGACACCGAAGTTGTCCCGTGCATTAACATCCGCCCCCGCTTTGAGCAAAACTTTCACGACTTCAGGGTTTTGCGAAGCCGTCATCAAAGCCGTCTCACCATAGAGTTGCCGTGCATGAACATCCGCTCCGGCTTGTATCAAATAACGCGCGATTTTGGATTCATTAACAACCATCAAAGGTGTGAGGCTGTTTGTCCATCGTGTGTTGACATCAAAACCCGTCCTTAACAATGCTTTTAATTCTTTCAAATCATCGCTTGCCGCTTTATTGAAGGCATCGGAAAGTTTTTCCTCTTCCGCTGATTCTTCATGGGGCGAGTTGCTCCGTTCTGAATCGTGATGAACAAACGCATACGCGGGCGAAGCGATTGCGGCAAAGCCGACTGTCACAGTTGTTTCGCCAGCCTCTAGGTTGACATCTATCCGACTCTCACTGGCTAATGGCAATTTGATGTTTGTCGTTTCCGAGTTTGTGAAACCGATAGCTTCTACTCGAAGTGTGAATGTGCCGTCCGGCAAGTTTTCAATTCGATAAGCACCTTCGTCGCTTGTTTCGGTTTTGCGAATCGCGCCCGTTGAGTCTGTCAACGTCACGTTTGCACCCGCAACGACCGCGCCTTGCGGGTCAAGCACCGTTCCCGTAATCGCCGCGTTGCCGCTTCCAATCTGCGCGGCGGGTTGTTGGTTGATAATCGCTTCGGCGTGTGATGTTTGAGTCGTGGCGGCGGAAGTTTGCGCGTTGGCGGCGGGCGTGAAAGTCAGGGCGGCGGTGAAGGCACTTGCCGCCAACTTGGAAGCGGGACGCCCGATGATACGAACTGCCCTGCGTGGCGGCGGTGCTTCGGCGGTGGCGATTTTCCCGTCGGGGCGCGTGACGTATCGCACGCACAGACGCCCGCCCGATTTTCTAATCAACGCTTCCGCGCCCGCGCGCGTCATCGCGGACAGGTTATGCACGTCCTTCGCGCAGTGCGAACAAAAGCGCACTTCATCGTTACCGCGCATCGTGTTCCAATCTTCATGGCACGGCGCGAGGACTTTCACGCGGTCGAGCAGATTCGGTTTCATGTTTTTATCTCCCCTGACGATAAGGTGTTTATGTTTGGCGTGCGGTACGTCGTTCCGGTAGTTGCGATTGAAAGATTGAGTGTGTTCAAAATGATGAGACGGTGCGGCACAGGCGTTGCCCTGTATCGTTGCTGTGTCAGTTTATCGCGGTTCGCGTTTTCTTTCACGGCTTTTTGATTCTTTGATTTTCAAGGGGCTTTCAGGCGTTTTACACCTCCACTGATTTGCTTTCGGGATGCTGTAAAAGGCTCACTTCGTCGTGCGGGTTGACACAAATCGTCAATCTGCTTGTGACGCATTCTGTCAGGTTGAAGCGCGTTTGTGGTGAAGGCGCGGTAAAACTTTACTCTCACATACAAACCAAACATGCTCGGACGCGCTTCTTTTCTCTAATTTTTAATTCTTATTTTTCCGAGTCTGGAATTACGGCAAACATGAAGACTACAAAATTATGCGGACGTTGCGAGGCGTTACCGGAGAAGATCGAGGGCGGCGGACGATTATTCGTGTGGCTGCCGCTCGGTCACAGTTTCAATAAAGTCATCAATTTCTTTCTGCGTCACGCGGGCGAAAGCTGTCAGGTGGTGGGCGAACGTCAGTGCGTCTTGACGGCGGAGGATGAAGCCGACGTGAAATCCATCGCCGCGAGTTTGTGCGAACAACTGACGGGCGAAGAAATCAAAGACACGAACGTTCTATTCGTCGCGGGGACGGGCGAACCGCAGTTCGCAGATTTTGCGCGTATGACGAATCTCAAACAATTTGCGGCGATGTCGCAAGCCGGATGGTTGGTCGAGATGTTGGCTGAATCGCGCGTGACGAGTCACTTTCAACCTATCGTGTATGCCGCCGAGCCTTCGCGCGTGTTCGCGCAGGAAGCTTTGCTGCGCGGCATCGAAACCGACGGCTCGCTTGTCTCGCCCGGTCGCATACTCGATTTGTGCCGCGACGCCGACTTGCTGTTTCAAGTTGATCTGCTCGCCCGACGCACGGCTGTAAGGCTTGCCGGACATCATAAGATAGACTCGAAAATCTTTATCAACTTCAATCCGACCGCGATTTACGACCCGACGTTCTGTTTGCGTTCGACCGTGCGCGCGATTGACGAAGCCGGAATACAAGCTTCGAGCATCGTGTTTGAAGTCACCGAATCAGACCGCTCGCAAGACGAAAACCACTTGCAGCGCATACTCGAATACTACCGCAATGCGGGTTTCGGCGTTGCGCTTGATGACGTGGGTTCGGGTTATTCATCGCTTAACTTGATTCACAAGTTGCGCCCCGATTACATCAAGCTCGACATGGATTTAATCCGCGACATTCACAAAGACGAATGCAAAGCCGTCATCGCCGCGAAGCTTTTTGAAATGGCGCAAAGCCTGAACATCAAGACCGTCGCCGAAGGCGTTGAAACAATCGAAGAACTCGAATGGGTCACGCGACACGGCGCGGATTTCGTTCAAGGCTACTTTATCGCCAAGCCTGCGGCGCATCCCATCACCCATCCATTTGTTCCCGTGACGACGCGCCCGCAGTTCGATTCCGAATGGATGCAAACACCACAGGACGGATTGCCCGCCGCATCGTCTCAAATGGAAGCGGCGCAACTCGAAGCCGTTTAAGGTTCGGGTTACGCCGCTTATCAAACTTGCCGATTACTTTTGCTTGACGCTCAAGAAACTTTTCTGTCGCGTTCTTCACTCTCATCCGTCGCATCTGGCTTCAGATGAACGGGTGACGATATGATGTCGCGCCCGCCTTCATACTCTTTCTTCCTGATGTCTTCATAAATCAAGTTTATGTCGTAATTAAAACTCGCCGCGTATGCTTCGCGTATGCGGTGAATATCTTCGACGATTTCATCTTTCCACATTGCTCTTACTCTCCTAACAGTGCGTCCGGTGTACAGATGGTTGGGAATTCGTAACCTCTTTCACGGCAAAACTTTTCGATTTGTTTGCAAATAATCGCGTTGGCGATATGCTTCATATTCCACGTCAAAAGATAATCAACTTGATGAACTATCGCAATCGCAATGTGCGCCGCGTCAACTTGCGCTTTAGGCGACAAGGTTTATTGGTTAGTTCGACAACTAATGCTTTGGCTTCATTATTGAAAGCAAGCAATGGAAAACCGTTAATAACTGCTAATCTTTCATGCGAATCAAGGGTAAGTATGCCCCTGTCTTTAGCTGCGGCAGCAGCGACAAGTTGGTAGCCCACAGTGAAGCGATAGCGTAACTGTGGGAAGAATGTAGTATAGAGATTTCAAGCTACGGTAGTAGCGACAGAAATCAACAAGCGATTCTCATCCGTTTATCTTACGCTGCTACCGCAGCTAAAAATCTTGGTCTCGCTTAAACCCACAGTTGCGGCTTCACCTTCACTGTGGGCTACCGACTTGCCGCTACTGCCGTAGCTCATGAACATAGCAATCGAAGTCCTTACCCTTGATTCGCATCTTTCTTGTGCCTGTATCGCATCGCCTTTGCTTGATTCATCACTTACAAACTGTGAAATACAAACATCGTAATTTTGGCGACGAAGATTCCACCATTCAACCGTAGATTGTTGACGCACAAACGTCGTCACATCACGACTCGGATTTGCCGTTAAATAACTCACTATGCTTGTCTCGATATAAACCTTCGGCGTCATCCTCACCTCACGATTCTTTCTTCTTCGGACGCTTGTTCGCTTCTAAAACTCTTTTGCGAAGTCTGATTGATTGCGGTGTTACCTCTACCAATTCGTCATCGGCGATAAATTCCAACGCTTGCTCCAGAGACATAGGTTTGACGGGGACAAGGCGTAAAGCTTCGTCCGCCCCGGACGAACGCATATTGCTCAACTTTTTCTCGCGCACGATGTTGACATCTAAATCAACCGCGCGGGCGTTTTCGCCGACGACCATGCCTTCATAAACCTGAACGGTTGGAACGATAAAAATCGTACCGCGCTCTTGCAATTGATAAATCGCGTAAGCCGTCGCGGGTCCCGTGCGGTCTGCGATGAGTGAACCGGATGCGCGCGAACGCATCGCGCCTTGCCATTTGTCATAACGCAGGAAAAGAGTGTTGACCAGACCCGTCCCTTTTGTTTCGGTCAGAAACTCCGAACGAAATCCGATAAGTCCGCGCGAAGGCGTTTCAAATTCTATGCGGACGCGCCCCGTGCCGTGATTTATCATCTTCGTCATCTGACCTTTGCGTCGTCCCATCGCTTCCGTCACGACGCCGACAAATTCGTCCGGCACATCAATCACGACGAGTTCCAAAGGTTCGAGCAGTTCGCCGTTCTCGCCGTTTTTGGTCAAGACTTCCGGCTTTGAAACTTGTAGCTCGTAGCCTTCGCGCCGCATCATTTCAATCAAGATTGAAAGCTGTAATTCGCCTCTGCCCGATACTTTGAATTGGTCGGGCGTCTCCGCTTCTTCGACTCTCAGCGCGACGTTCGACAACAATTCTTTATCGAGTCTCTCTTTCAGTTGCCGCGAGGTAACGAACTTACCGTCTTTGCCGGAGAACGGCGAAGTGTTGACCCCGAACACCATCGCAATCGTCGGTTCGTCAATCGCAATCACAGGCAGCGGTTTCGGGTTATCAACCGATGTTATCGTCTCACCGATTTCGATTGATTCGACACCGGCGAGGGCGACGATTTCACCGAAACTCGCTTCCGTAATCGAGGCGCGCTTCAAGCCTTCGTAAGCGTAAAGCTGCGAGACGCGAATCTTCTCTTGTCCGCCGTCGCGCTTTGCGACCAGCACCGTATCGTTCTGCTTTATCGTTCCTGAAAAGATGCGCCCGATTGCCATCCTGCCGACGTATTCGCTGTAATCTAGATTCGCCACCAACAGCTGCAAACTATCTTCGACCTTCTGGCGCGGGGCGGGAACGGTTTTGATGATTTGTTCAAACAGCGGACGCAAATCCGTCGAGTCGTCTTCGAGATTTACCTTTGCCATACCGTCGCGCGAAATCGCGTACAGAATCGGAAACTCAATCTGTCGCTCATCGGCATCGAGGTCTATAAACAGATCGTAAATCTCGTCCACGACTTCTTGCGGACGCGCATCGCTGCGGTCAATTTTATTAACCACCGCAATCGCCGGAAGATTAGATTCGAGTGCTTTACGCAACACGAACCTTGTTTGCGGCAAGCATCCTTCCGCCGCGTCAACCAACAGCATCACGCCGTCAACCATTGATAAAACCCGTTCGACTTCGCCGCCGAAATCGGCGTGTCCCGGCGTATCTAAAATGTTTATTTTGTAATCTTCGCCCGCTTCGTTGCGATAGTGAACGCTCGTGTTTTTCGCCATAATCGTGATGCCGCGTTCACGTTCCAAATCCATCGAATCCATCACGCGGTCTTGCAAGGTTTCGTTATCACGAAACGTTCCCGATTGTCTTAGCATCGCGTCAACCAGCGTCGTCTTGCCGTGGTCAACGTGAGCGATGATGGCGATGTTGCGTATGTCTTGTCTCTCTTGTGTCATGCTTGCTTTCCTGTGTTGTGCTGTGTCAGTTATAAATTCTTCGTTAATGCGAACCGGGCATGATACACGCGAAACGCTTTATTCAGAAGTCGTGGGCTTTGCGAGTGAGCGCGTTCGTTTGACGCAACGCTTCATAAAGCACGATGGCGACCGACGTGGCGAGGTTTAAGCTTCGCACGTTCGGATTCATCATCGGAATCGTGATGCAATGGTCACGGTTGGCATTCAACAACTCTTCGGGAAGCCCGCGCGTCTCACGCCCGAAGACGAGGCAGTCATCATTCGTGAATCGCCAATCGGTATAAGAGTTATTGACTTTGGTTGTGAGAAACACGAAACGCGCGTGCGGTTGATGACTGCGGAGAGCATCGAAATCAAGGTGACGATGAAGCGTGACGTGCTGCCAGTAATCGAGTCCGGCGCGCTTTAAGCTTCTGTCATCCATGCGAAAACCCGTCACGCCGACAACATGTAAAGGCGTGCGGGTCGCGGCGCACAGGCGCGCGATGTTGCCGGTGTTCGGTGGGATTTCAGGTTCGACGAGAGCGATGGAAAGCATGATAGTGGATAACGGATAACGGATAACGGATAGTCAAAAACATTCTTTCTTCACTATCCGCTATCCACAAAAAAGAAATGGACGGCGCGCGCTTGATAAGCGGTTGCCGTCCTTTTAAGTTATTGATTGTGTGTTGTTGCGCCGGTTGGAAGATTTCAGTTGCGGGTTGTGTTGCGGCGACTTCTTCTCGCCCTTGACTATTTCTTCGTCGAAGACTTGCCCGAAGATTTGGTCGAGGCTTTGGAAGATGCGCCGGAGGAAGTACCGCCGGATTTTTTAGCCGCCGAAGTTTTCTTCGACGAAGCCGTTGTACTTTTGGATGCGGAAGAACCGACGACGGATTTCTTTGCCGCAGATTTGGTCGGGGCGGCAGATTTGGACGACGCTTTCGACGCCGTGCTTTTCTTGCTGCTGCCTGTTGCTGCCGATTTGGTTCCGGTTGATTTGGCTGCCGACTTGGATGCCGTCGTTGCCGACGACTTCTTCGCCGACGATTTCGTCGAACTCGCTTTTGAACCGCTTGCAGTCTTAGTTGCCATAAGCTATCTCTTCTCCTTCGATTTTTGGTGGGTGCCTCATGACCACAAGATACTGTGTTGATGTGTGGCTTGTGGTCTAGGCTATACAGCGCACAACATATTGATTTTTATAAACTTGTATGTGCTTGATGTCAACAACTTAATGCTTAATGATGAAAGTATTTTCATCATCCGCACATTGATGTTGATATATGCCCGTTGAATGATGTGTGAACACCTTCGCGCTTCCGTGTTTGATGAACACGAAACGCGAGGCGCGGCGTAAAATAAGAAAGCTTTATCCACGAGTCACACGAATCAACACGAAGGGAAACATGGAAGCAATCAGGCTTTGTTTCGTGCTGCTTCGTGTGACTCGTGGATAAAGCTTTTGTCGTTTTGTATCTCGAACTCACATTAACGAAAGAGCGGCGTGAATATCCAACGATTGTGTTTATCTATGCCGTAGTAGTTGATGATTGATGAGCTTCGGCTTTGGCTGGCGACACCGACGAAGGGACCTGATGACGGCGCGTCGCCAAGAGGTTCTTCGGGTGCGTCAGGTTCGGCAGCATTGATATTGATTGGAAGGCAAACAGTAGATTGGATTTGAATAAGCACCGGCGGCGTACCCGGCACGGGAGTTAATCCTGTGGTTTCGGCGTAGCGTTGCACATCGTTGCAGAACCTTTTCAACGCGGGGTCAAGTTGTTTGATGGTGCGCCATTCGCCTTCGGGTGAGAGCGGGTCGCGCATGGACGAGCGACGCAAGACTTGCGTTTTTTTTGTTCTGCCTCCTCTTTGCGCGCCTTCGAGAAGTTCATCCATCGAAGTGGGAAGTCTGCCGACACCGCTGCCGTTACTGGTGAGCGTGATGTAATTACGAATCGCTTGCGCGACTTGTTCGCCGCGCCTGATGGCTTCCAGTTCTCTTTCACGTTGGGCTTCGTGTTTGAGTACGGGTGCGGCGGCGGAAAGCAGAATCACGAGAATAGCCATCGCTACCATCAACGCGAGTAAGGCGTAACCACGCTCGTCATGTTGATGATAACGACGACGTGACGACGCGCGGTTTGCTTCTTGTGGTTCGTGATTGAATATCGGGTTCATGGCTTGCGCGTCGGTTGGGGTTCTTCTTCTTCGTCCTCATCGAGTACATACTCGCCTTCATCGTCCGTGACGACGGTGGATTGTTGCGGTTGCGAACGGTTGTTGAGTGTCTGTTGATTAAAACCGCCGCTGGAGGATGTGCGCGACTCGACGAACGGGAGCGTGTGCTTGATGCCGAGTTCTTTGTCCGTCAGTTCGAGAGTGTTCGCGGAAATGTTATTGAGGATGAAGCGACCGCCGACCGTATCGCCGCGTTGGACGCTCACTAAATCGTTGTTTCTAGCTTCCACCGGAGTTTGCGGTTTAAGAATCGCGGTGTCGAGCGTGCGTGTGTTGCGCGCTCCGACCAAGCCGACGTAAGTGTATTGCGGCACGGGCGGCGGCATGACATTGAGACTCGCTTGATTTGAGAAAAGCGAATTGTCGGGCGTGCGTACCACGACGGCGCGTGCGCCCGCCGATGTGATAAGCGCGGCTGGGATGTTGGTTTTAAGTTGTTGGGGACTGACGAACTGCGTCGGGAGTTCTTGACTGTTGATATAGATGCGCGTGTCGGCGGTGAACTTATCGCCGCCGATAAGCAACTGAAAATCTTTGGTTCGCGCATAAACGTTTGACGGCGACACGGACGCGAGAATCAGCGACGGCGGCACGGGAGTCGGCATCGGTTCGGGTGTCGCTTCAACGATTGTTTCGATTGGCGTTCCCGCCGCGCGCGGTGGCGGCGGTACATAGTAAGAGAAGATGTTGCGCCCAAGCGCGAGGTCGCTTTGAAAGACGGCGGGCGAATATCTTATCGGTTGCAATGTTTCAAGGTCGCGTATGTCTTGCGGTTGAATAACGGCGGCATTCGTCGCGGCGAGATTACTGTTGGTCGCAGTCGTCGAGCGTGTGCCGCGTGCCGTCGCCTTTGCAGACGGCTTCTTGCTACTGAAGAAGCCCAAGTTGTAAATGATGCCCAAGAACAAGAGCGGAGCGGCAACCATGATTATCATCAGGTTGCGGCGTTCCTTCGGTGTTTTGCCTTCAAAGATTTTCATAAAGCTTAAAACGGGCGAACGTGGTTTATGGTGACTGGTTCACTGTGCAGTAATGGTTGGTTGAGCTATAGCGGCGGGCGTTTCGACGCTCGTGGTGAGAGCGGCGACGGGTCGAAAGTAAGTCGCAAGGTTTAGTTGTAAGCCGACGACCGAACCGCCCGCGACGGTTCCGCTTTGCGTCGTTACGTCTTCAAACTCGATGCCGTTGACGACGACGAACTGCGTGCTGCTCTCAATATCACGAATTAAGCGACGCAGATTTTGATAATCGCCTTCGACGGAAAGTTGAACGCCGATGCCGGGATAGACGGCTTGCATTTGCGCCCCGTCGCTTCGTCGTCGCGTGACGCGCGCGGCGGTGTCGCCCGATGCATCAATCGCTTCGAGCGTCGTAAAGTCGAGCTTCGGATTGCGGACGTTGTTGCGTCGCACAATCTCGTTGAGTTCGACGATGATGCGTGTCTGCCCTTCGGTTTGGGCGGGCAGATGTTCGGCTTCAAAGCGGCGCAAACTGGTTATGATTTCCGCCGGAGTCGCGGCTTGCTCCATACCTTCCGCGCCGTCACTCGAACTATTCAAGAGAGATTGCGAGCGCGTGCGTTCATCAATCAGTTCAGCGCGTTGAGATTGTGCCGGAGCGAGCAGATAGAAATAACTGAACGCCGCGAACGCGAACAGAAGCACGGCGAACGCCGCGCCCGCGAGTTCAGGCACTCCGATCATGTATGGCGAATCGGGCATAAACGTCCGCCCGAATTTGTCGCGCCATGCGTTGCTCTTTATTGTCGTGGTGATGGTCATACCTTAGTGGACTTCAATCTAAACCTTGCGTCGTCTCATCGTTCAATTATTCAAAGCCGTTGATGCGAAGTTTGATGTGAGACTAACCTTCCCCTTCGCGCCCGTGTTTCGCGTCACTGATGTTATCAATTACACGTCCGGCGCGCGGCGTATAGTTGAGTCGCAGAGTCCATTCGACTCCGGCGTTCTGACCGTTTTGTTGCGCGCGCGCGTTTTGTTGTGTGAGCGGCGTGGCGATGAAGACGCCGCTTTGATTCATCGCTGAAATCATCTGCGTCACGTCTTCGGAAGTGCGCCCGACGACGGTTAAAGAGATGTCGGCAACCGTTGTCGCCTGTGTCTGAACGACATCGCTGATACTGATGCGCGCGACGCGCACCGAAGGCGGAACCGATGCTTCGAGGTCGGAGAACAGGCGCGTCCATGAAAAACTTTTCCGGTCTATCAAGCGGTGCGCGTCCTTCAAGCTTTGCAAATCGCCGGGCGGAATCGCTTGCGCCTTGCGCTCATTTTCGATTTCGATGCGCTTTGTTTGTTCGCGCAGACTGCTCATCTCGCGCTCAATCACGCGCATCTCGGCTTGCACGCGACGCTCCGCTGTAATGCTGTAAGCGAGCCACACAAGCGACATCAAACCAATGACGGCGATGAGCGTCCACGGCAATGTGCGATTGCGAAACGGGCGATGAGCGAGATTTAACGAGTGCAACACAACGATTATAATTCCTTACTTAAAAGAGACGGGGAACGGCTGTCTCAAATCATACATGCCGCTTGCGAAACGTGGCAACCAAGTATATTTCGCCACACGAAGGAGTTAGCAAACACACATCGTCGCCTTAAACTTACACGATATTGGATGCTGGAAGTTGCATAAAGAACCCAAGATTTGGAATTGAATATTTGAGATTTGTCATTTCAAATCTTAGATTTTCAGGCGCATTAACGCCCGTCCCATTGTGAAGCGAAGATTTGTTCATCTCTAATCGCGTCATTCTTGGCGCGCGGGCAAAATGCTTCTATAATTCACGAGTCTTGCACGGTCACGCATCCAAGTGTCATCTGATTTACAAAACCCGAAAGCTACGGCGGCACGTTGCCGCTTCGCTGCCGGTTGATTGTCACCCGTCACTACTCTTCTTTAGTGATACTTGAATGCCGAAAGGTTTTTTAATTCTTTGAAACATGAATTTGATAAAGGTTGCGCCCAAGCTCCACCGACGCTTAGTGTCGAACGGGTTTCGGTCGCACGCTTACCGACGGAAGTCGGGGAGTTTCGCATCGCGGGCTATCGCTCGCTCACCAGCACGGAAGAATTCGTCGCTCTCATCAAAGGCGAACCGCGCGCCGACACGCCGACACTCGTCCGCATCCATTCACAATGCTTGACGGGCGATGTCTTCGGCTCAACCAAATGCGATTGCGGTCGTCAACTTCACCGCACGATGGAGATGATGGAAACCGCCGGAAGCGGCGTCATCGTATATCAAATGCA
>JBGTMR010000246.1:0-3711 GCA_041743485.1 Pyrinomonadaceae bacterium | reverse complement strand
TCGTAGATGCGCGGCATGTCGAGCGAGACGGAAGCGAAAATCCCCGTCTCAACCGGCATCAGATTCGCGGCTTGGGTGGCAAGCGGTTTGCCCGAAACGATGAATGGCAAGAGCGGAACGGGTCCGACGGGGATGCCCTGTTTGTTGGCGATGAGGACGCGGATTGACGCGGCTTCGCTGTCTAAATTGAACGACGCGCCGACGGCTTCGACCGATTCATAACCGCGCGTGAAACTGCCGAACAGGGCGGGAAAAGCGAACGCTGAAAGTTGGTCGAACTCGCTTGGTGTGGGCGGTGCTTCGGAGGCGGAAGTCTCGTCTTGCGCGGCTTCCGTTTCGGCATCAACCGCAATCGAATCGGGGTTATCGGCAGGCACGGGTACTTCAACGGTCATCGGTACTTTAACGATGCTCTGCGTGGTTGCTCCGGCTGGTGGTAGCGAGGGTATGGAGTCATCAACGGACGTATCGTTTGACACAACGCCCGAAACACCCGCCGAATTTTGATTCGAGGTGACTGCGCCGCCGCCGACTATGACGCCGGAGTTACCCGTCAAGACGGCGGTACTTTGAGCCGTCTTTGATTGTTCAGCCATGTACGTGCGTAACCCGTTCGCGTCGAAATAGATGAACGCCGTTGACGGCATGAAGCGCGAACGCATGTCGCGCATCTGTGCATCGGCAATAAAAGCCGGAGCGTTGGCGGGACGCAAAGCATTGAGTTTGACCGGAGCATCGCTGACGATAAGCGTGCGCCCGACGCGCATTAAGCGTAATGCCGAAGACGAATCGGGTTCGTTATTGCGGGCATTACTGCGATTACCGCGCCGCGCGTTTGTCGTGCGTGGCTTAGTCTGATTCGTCGCGGCGGCGATGGACGGAGCGAGTTTTTTAAGCAAGCGACGGACTTGCGGTTCAAGCGTCCGCGCGTCGTCTGCGCCCGGAGTTTCGAGGGCAAATAAAAACTGCGGAAGCATGGGCTTCATCGGCACGACGAACGCGACGGCGCGACTCTGTGCGAGTAGGGCGCGATGCGTTTTCACAAAATCCATCCACACGATTGTTTCCGGCGGCACGATTCCGGCGGCGCGCAAAGGCGCGAGTGATTCGGTGACAAGCGGCGAATCGAACGATTCGACGATTGAGCGTGTCTCGGAAATCAGGGCGAAACTTCCACGCGCCACGAGGTCATCAAGATTGCCGTCCGGTTCTTCGGCGGCAGTTGTCGAAGCACGCGCCGGAACGGTTGACGGCGGGACGGTTGAAGTTTGCGATGGGCGGGCGGGCGGCGTTGAAGCGGGACGCGCAGGAAGGCGGCGACGTGTTTGCGCGAAACCGGCAAGCGAGAACAGCAAACACCACGCGAGACAAGAGACAAGACACCGTGTTAGTAAATTTTTCATAAAGCTAAAATAGGGAAGCGAACCAATGGTGGAGTGATCGGTTTCTACAGGACGGATTGCGATAAAGAAAATCCGTCGTTGATTGAAAGCCGCGCGGGTCGCATCAATCAATGGCGGATTATGTCAAAATCGAAGAGTGCATGGAAGCCTACAACCAGAAATTGCAAGCACAATTATCATCACAAATTAGAGAGTGGGCGAAAGTTTTCGCTTCGCATTTTCAAGCCGCGTCGTGAGCCACGACATGATTGCTCAATGTACCGAGATGCTCGATTTCGACTTCAACCGTATCGCCCGCGCGCAGAAAAACTTGCGGCGTGCGCGCCGCCCCGACACCCGACGGCGTGCCGGTTGAAATTATGTCACCGGGTTTAAGGGTCATAATCTCGGAAAGATAATTGATGATAACGGGGATGTCGAAAATGAAATCGGCGGTTGTGCCGTCCTGCATCGTCTCGCCGTTTAAGCGAAGCTTGATAGAGAGATTGTGCGGGTCGGAAACTTCGTCTTTCGTGACGAGCGCGACGCCGCACGGAGCGGACGTGTCGAAGGTTTTACCCTGCAAAAATTGCGTCGTGCGGCGTTGATAATCGCGCACCGAAATGTCGTTGAAATTCATGTATCCGGCGACGTAATCAAAGGCTTTATCAAGCGGGATGTCTTTGCCCGTGCGCCCGATGACGACGGCGAGTTCGGCTTCGTAATCAACCTTATTTGAGACACGCGGCAAACGAATCGGCTGGCGATGTCCGGTCAGCGTGTTGGCGTATTTCGCAAAAAACAACGGATATTCGGGGGCGTCGTGTTTCATCTCGCTGACGTGTTCACGGTAGTTCTGCCCGATACACACGATTTTTTCGGGGTGTGTTACCGGCGGCAAAAAATCAACCGAAGCCACGTCGTGAATCGCTCCGGCTTGATGCAAGCTATCCGCGCCGTCTTCGGTTTCGGCAAGTTCCAAGACTTCGCGCACAGAGGCGAAAGCCTCGTCGCCGCCCGCGAGAAATTCGAGTGTGGTGTGTGGAAAAGCTTGTGAACGGTGCGGCGCAAGTTCGTCGCACGCGGCACGCAGGTCAATGACGTTATTTGCCGCAAGGAGCGCGCCGAAACGATGTTCGCCGGATTGATTGAAGGTGACAAGACGCACAGGTTACATACCTCGCAAAAGGAAAAGTTTGAACGATAAAACCACACGCTCTTTAAGCTATCGTCAGTCCGCAAGTCAAGAGGCGCGGCTTATGCTAGGCTGGCGAACGAATGTGATGCATAACATGAAACTACGATTTAAGTATTATTCGGGATGGCGATTCGTGATGATGTGGCTGGCAACGATAGCGGCAACGATGATGCTCGTCGCGTGTCAAACCAACCGTGCCGGACAATCACCGGGGCGGTCAAACGCGGTCGCCTCATTGGATGCTTCTCCCACCAGTACGCCGACGGTTTCACCCGTGATTGATAAACCTAACGCGACGAATACCGGAAACAATCAAGCTTCAAACGCTGCTTCAAAAACCACGCCCGCCGCCGCAACCGGAACGCGATACAACGCGCCGCAAATGCTCGCTCAACTTGATAACCCGGCGATTGATGAGAGCAGCGGCATCGTCGCTTCACGTCGCACGCCGGGCATCTATTGGACGCACAATGATTCGGGTGACGGGGCGTTGATTTATGCGTTCGATACACGCGGGCAAAGTCGCGGGACGTGGTTGGTCAGCGGTGCGAAAGCGATTGATTGGGAAGACATCGCCATCGCTCCGGCGGGCAAAGGCGCGACTGAACCGGAGATTTACGTTGGCGACATCGGCGACAACGGCATGAAGCGCAAAGAAATCGTCGTCTATCGTTTCGTTGAACCCGTGATTGACAATGCTTCGACGAACGGTAAAGCCGCGACCGCACAGGCTTCCGCGATTCGTCTGCGATACCCTGACGGAGCGCATGATGCCGAAGCACTGCTCGTTCATCCGATGAGCGGCGACATCTACATCATCGCTAAAACTTTCGCCACGACGACGGGCGTGTATCAGGCTTCCGCCGCCAGCATCGCCGCGAACACAACGGCGGGTAAAGACCAACCGACGACGATGGAGCGTGTCGCGGAATTGCGTCTGCCGAATGCTCTCGGCAATCTCATCACGGGCGGCGAGATTTCCTCCGACGGGCGAGGCATCGTGTTGTGCGATTATTTGCGCGGTTATGAAATCGAACTTCCGCCGTCAACTTCAACGAACGATTTCAATCAGATTTGGCGACAACCGATTGCTTCCTTTGACATCGGTGCGCGGCAGCAAGGCGAAGCGAT
>JBGTMR010000245.1:0-4268 GCA_041743485.1 Pyrinomonadaceae bacterium | reverse complement strand
TTGACCGCGAAGGTCATTTGCGCGGAATCATTTCGATGGCGGATGTCGCCTTAGAAACAGAAGAAGATAAGGAACTCGCCGCCGCCCTCGAAGAAATCTCAAGCGGCTCGTCTTTCTGGAATAAAGTATTTGGATAAAAGGAGAATAGTGGTCAGTGGTCAGTGGTCAGTGGTCAGCAAAAGCAAGCATCTTGTCTTCAACTGACCACTGACCACCGACCACTGACCACTATTCTCCTCTCATCCAAACACTTTGTTCCAGAACGACGAGCCGCTTGAGATTTCTTCGAGGGCGGCGGCGAGTTCTTTATCTTCTTCGGTCTCTAAGGCGACATCCGCCATCGAGATGATGCCGCGAAGGTGTCCTTCGCGGTCAACGACGGGGATGCGGCGCACCTGTTTGTCGCCCATTTTGCGAATCGCATCAATCACGCGGTCGTTCGGTTCGGCGGTGTGAACGTCGGTCGTCATTACGTCTCCAACCGCCGTCCGCGTCGCGTCTTTGCCTTCGACGAGGGCGCGCACCACGATGTCGCGGTCGGTAATCAAACCGATAAGCTTGCCGTTGGTTAAAGACTCACGCCGATGCGCGGAAGTCTTTAGATGCGTCTCACCCGCTTCCGCGTTCTCGCCTGTGGCGGCGACGGTCGGGGCAGTGGTGGAAGTGTCCGGCGCGCTGTTCGGAGCGGTGTCGAGTTCGACAACCGGAATCACGCCCGTATCTTCATCGCGCATCAAAATGGCGACTTGCTGCAAGGTCGTGTCGCGCATGGCGACCGTCACATCGCGCGTCATAATGTCGCGGCAACGAACGTGCGAACGCGACGCACCCATGCGCGGTTGCTCATCGCGTTGTTGGTTGCGGTAGTCGCTTCGCGTTTCGCCGCGCGCGTCCTGTGACGAGTCGCGCCCGCCGGAACGCGCTCCGCGTGAGGTGTTGCGGTCTTCGCCGTCGTAAGTGTCGAAGCGCGTGCCGGAATAATCGCGGCGGTGGTCGCGCGCTTCGCGTTCGCGCGTGTCTTCATAAATCGCGCGCCCGCGTCCGTAGTCGTCTTCGTCAAAGCGCGACGGGGCATCGCCGCGATGATATTGGTCGCGCGGGTCGTTGCCTTGGCTGTGCGTTCCCATGCTGCTGCTGCGGCGCGCATCGCGTTCGCGCCCTTCGCGGTCGGTCGTGTCGTAATCGAATTGCGGGCGGTTTTCAACGGGGCGTTGGCGGTCTTGTGCCTGACGTTGCGCCTCCTCAAATTGTTGTTCGGCATACGAGCGCACGCGCCCGCGCCGGGTTTCGTAGAAATCATCTTCACGGTCATCGCGGTATCGAGACATGTTTTCCTCCGTAATCTCGCAGAAAAGAGAATTGATTGGAACTTCGGCTAAAAGGGAATCGGTGGTTTATTGTAGCATCAGTTTGTCGCTATTTCCGCGACGAGTTGAACGCGCGATGTGATGTCGAGCGTGCCGGTTTCAATCGGCGTCGGGGTCGCCGCTCGTGCGCGTATGCCGAACTCTTGAGTGTCGTATTGGGTGATGGGTAACGGGCGCACCGTCCCTTCTTCTTGAACCTGAACGATGCGTATCACGCGCCCGCCCAGAGCCTGTGCGAGCGTGTTGGCTTTGGCAATGGCTTCGGTCGTCGCTTCGCGCAAAGCTTGGTCGCGCGCGGGTCGGTCACGGCGCAAAGTGAACGCGAGATTATCAACGCTGTTCGCGCCCGCGTTCGATGCCGCGTCAATCACTGCGCCGACACGGTTTAAGTCCGGCATCGTGATTGTCACGCCGTTGCGGGCTTCATAACCGGAAATCGTCGGCGGCTGATTCTCTTTATAAACACGTTGCGGCTGCAAACTGTATCCGCTCGTTTTAATTTCCGCTCCCGCTCCGGCGGCGGCACGCGCGGCACGCACGACGGCTTCTGTCCTTTCGGCGTTCTGACTTTGCGCGGTCAGCGCGCTTTTGCTTTGCGTGATGACCGCGACGGTGATAATCGCCGTGTCGGGTTGCGCCTGAACGATAGAATCGCCCGCGACGATAACTTGCGTCGTGCGAACACTCGCCGTCGCGTTTTGATTGTTTCCGTTTTGATTGTTTCCCGCACCGCCTTCGACGGGACGCATCGTGCGGGCTTCAAACGGCGTACCTTCTTGGTAAATCGTAATCGTGCCGGGCTTCGTCTCTCCCGTCGCTTCGACTTCCGCGCCGTCACGAAACCACGCTTCGTTTTGAAAACGGTCGAAGTTGAGCAACAAGTATTTGCCTTTCGCGGCGTTGATAACCCAACCGTTCGCTTCGACGGTCGGAGCGAGACGCCCGCGAATCGTTAAACCCTGCGGTCGGTTTTGACTTGCCGCGAAAGCGTTCGATGCCGCGCACATCACCAATATCAAACTCCACGCGATGCCGACGTTTTTCAGTTTTTTCATTATGATTAATCTCCTCTTATTTTGATTGTTTGTCATGATGCGCGACTGCCCGAAAGCGTACCGCGCGCAGTTGAGGAGAGTTTATATTGGCAAGCCGCACGCGGTTGAATCGCCCGCGTACATTCCATTGAACGCCGGAACATCTCCGCACTTGCACGCATCCGACTTTGATTGCCGCGTAATTGCTTTGCTAGGATTCATCGCACGATGTCATCAACCGAATCACGCATACCGAACCCTAAACTTCCCGAACGCGCAAACCGTTTCTTTATCGTCGGACGCGCCGAAGATTTACCGGAAGGCGCGGGCGCGATTATCGAACTCGACACGGGCGCGGAACTCGCTCTGTTCAACGTCGCGGGCTGTTTGTACGCGATTGAAAACTTCTGCCCGCATCGCGGGGCGTCGCTTGCCGACGGCGAACTCTGCGACCACACCGTCGCGTGCGCCCTTCACGGCTGGCAATTCGATTTACGCACCGGAGCGTGTTTGACCGAAGCGGAAAGCGACATCGAAACTTACGAAGTCGTGGTTGAGAACGGCGACATTAAAATCAAAGTTTGACGGCAAGCATCCTTACACATAAAGCGAAGCGCGAAGCCATGAACGTAAAGCTTTCGCTTCTCGCCTAACCTCGCGCTTCTGTATAAAGTGCGTTTATATTTCCGGTCGCGCTTCTAACCGTCGTTGCCGATAGCTTCGACCGGACACGCCGCCAAAGCTTCTTCGCACAGCGTTCGTTCTTCCTCCGATTCGGGTTGTTTATAAACAAACGAATAGCCGTTATCGTCCGAGCGCGTGAAATTATCCGGTGCGGTATCGCGGCACACATCGCAATCTATGCACTGCGTATCAACGTAGTATGTGCCGGAAACATTCTCTCCAACTCTGTCATTCGGGTCTGCCAAAACTTACTTCCTCCTCTAAACTCCCTAACTGATAAACAGTGAACTTGTGATTTGCCGTTCAAGTGTCCGTCTGAATCTTTGCATCACGGCGAAGTATCTTCCGCAACCCGCACAGCGAAGTCAACCGCGCATGTCTTTAGACGCCCTGTTTCAACCATGCCTCGCGCACAAGTAGTTGAACGCGCGTCGGCTTTTCGACTTCGATGAGGCTGAAGGTTCTGTCATTGCGCGATTCGATTGTAAGCGGAAGTTCCAGTTGGCGACTATCGCGTATAACCCCAAGCGCGACGGTCTGCCCGATGCGGTCGTCGAGCAGGTCTAAACGTAGAGTGTCGGAATCGTCAATCCTAGTGATGACATCGCCGACGTGCAGTTGAGCGGTTTCGGCGGGCGAATCGGGCGCGATGCCCGTGACGCGCAAGCCTTCGGGCGTGGAACGCGCCGTGAAGCCGAGACGGGCGCGCCTGATTATGCCGCGCTCGAAGCGATAGCCCGCGTAAGCGTAGATACGCGCGTAGTCGGGAATTTCAACGCCGTTCGTATAGCGGCTAAGAAAGTCTTTATAGTCGTTGCGTGTCAGAATCCTGAGTGCTTCAAGGATGTCAACTCCGTTAAACCCTCTGCCGCGTTCGTAAGTCGTGCGGTAAAGCAAGCGCATCAGGTCGTCGAGTCCGAGCGCGCCGTTGGTGTCATGCCGGATTGAGAGGTCAAGTAGCGCGCCCAAGTTTTCGCCTTGCGTGTAATAAGAAATCTCGAACGCGCGCGGCGTGTCATAGCCGAGCCACGTTGAAATGGATGACGCGGCGGGCGAAATATAAGCACGCGCCTCATTTGATTCGACGCTGAGGGCGGCACGCGCCACCCGGTCGAGAAATTCGCGGCGGCTGCGAAATCCGGCGCGCATCATCGTCACGTTCGCGTAGTAATTCGTGAAGCCT
>JBGTMR010000244.1:0-5331 GCA_041743485.1 Pyrinomonadaceae bacterium | reverse complement strand
AGGCTTCACGAATTACTACGCGAACGTGACGATGATGCGCGCCGGATTTCGCAGCCGCCGCGAATTTCTCGACCGGGTGGCGCGTGCCGCCCTCAGCGTCGAATCAAATGAGGCGCGTGCTTATATTTCGCCCGCCGCGTCGTCAATCTCAACGTGGCTCGGCTATGACACGCCGCGCGCGTTCGAGATTTCTTATTACACGCAAGGCGAAAACTTAGGCGCGCTGCTCGACCTCTCAATTCGTCACGATACCAACGGCGCGCTCGGACTCGATGACCTGATGCGCTTGCTTTACCGCACGACATACGAGCGCGGCAGAGGATTTAACGGAGTTGACATCCTTGACGCGCTCAGGATTCTGACACGCAACGAATATAAAGATTTCTTGAACCGCTATGCGAGCGGCGTTGAAATTCCCGACTACGCGCGTATCTACGCTTACGCGGGCTATCGCTTCGAGCGCGGCATAGTCAGGCGCGCCCGTCTCGGCTTCACGGCGCGTTCCACGCCCGAAGGCTTGCGCGTCACAGGCATCGCGCCCGATTCGCCCGCCGAAACCGCTCAACTGCGCGTCGGCGATGTCATTACCAAGATTGACGATTCCGAAGTTCTTCGTTTAGACCTGCTCGACGACCGTATCGGGCAGACCATCGCGCTTGGGGTTATACGCGATAGTCGCCAACTGGAACTTCCGCTTACAATCGAATCGCGCAATGACAGAACCTTCAGCCTCATCGAAGTCGAAAACCCGACGCACACTCAACTGCGTGTGCGTGAGGCATGGTTGAAACAGGGTGTGTAAAGTCATGCGCGGTTGACTTCGCCGGACGGGTTGCGGAAGATACTTCGCCGTGATGCAAGAAGTTCAGATGAAAACTTGAACGGCAAATCACAGGTTCGCCGTTTGAACCGTTAGGAATTAAGAGGAGGAAGTAAGTTTTGGCAGACCCGAATGACAGAGTTGGAGAGAATGTTTCCGGCACATACTACGTTGATACGCAGTGCATAGATTGCGACGTGTGCCGCGACACCGCACCGGATAATTTTACGCGCTCGGACGATAACGGCTATTCGTTTGTTTATAAGCAACCGGAATCGGAGGAAGAACGCACGCTGTGCGAAGAAGCTTTGGCGGCGTGTCCGGTCGAGGCTATCGGTAACGACGGTTAGGAGCGCGCCCGGAAAACATTTAACGCACTTTATACAAAGCGAAGCGCGGGGTTAGGCGAGAAGCGAAAGCTTTACGTTCATGGCTTCGCGCTTCGTTTTTGTATGAGCATGAACGCCGTCAAACTTTGATTTTAATATCGCCGTTTTCAACTACAACTTCGTAAGTTTCGATGCCGCTTTCGGCTTCGGTCAGACACGCTCCGGTGCGTAAATCGAATTGCCAGCCGTGAAGGGCGCACGCGACGGTGTGGTCGCAAAGCTCACCGTCGGCAAGCGACGCTCCGCGATGCGGGCAGAAGTTTTCAACCGCGTACAAACAGCCCGCGACGTTGAACAGGGCGAGTTCCGCGCCTGTGTCGAGTTCGATAATTGCGCCCGCGCCGTCGGGTAAATCTTCGACGCGCCCGACGGTGAAGAAATGGTTGGTGCGAGAAGGGCGTTTCGAGTTCGGTGTGCGTGGTGCGGATAAAGACATCGTGCGCGGAATCCTAACAAAGCGGTTGCGCGACAATCAAAGTCGGGCGGCAATCTATGTTCAGTGTGCAAGTGCGGAGATGTTCCGGCGTTCTATGAGATGTACGCGGACGACTAAATCGCGCGTGCGGCTTGCCGACATAACTCTCCTTCACTTTGCGCGGTACGCTTTCGGACGGTCGCGCTTCTTTCCAGACAATCAAAATAAGAGGAGATTAATGACAATGAAAAACTTAAAAACTATCAATGCTGTTTGGTGTTTGATACTGATGATGTGCGCCGCATCGAATGCTTTCGCGGCAGGGCAAAACCGACCGCAGGGTTTGACGATTCGCGGGCGACTCGCCCCGACCGTTGAAGCGAACGGTTGGGTTATCAATGCGGCAAAGGACAAATACCTGTTACTTAATTTCAGGAGCTTTCAAAACGAAGCGTGGTTTCGTGACGGCGCGGAAGTCGAGGCGACGGGCGAAACCAAGCCCGGCACGATTACGATTTATCAAGAAGGAACGCCGTTTGAAGCCCGCACGATGCGCCCCGTCGAAGGCGCATCGGGAAACAATTCAAACGCAAACAATCAAAACGCAACGGCAACAGTTCGCACGACGCAAGTCATCGTCGCGGGCGATTCCATCGTTCAGGCGCAACCCGACACCGCGATAATCACCATCGCCGTTATCACGCAAAACAAAAGCGCGCTGACCGCGCAAAGTCAAAACGCCGAAAGGACGGAAGCCGTCGTGCGCGCCGTGCGTGCCGCCGCCGGAGCGGGAGCGGAAGTTAAAACAAGCGGATACAGTTTGCAGCCGCAACGTGTTTATAAAGAGAATCAGCCGCCGACGATTTCCGGTTACGAAGCCCGCAACGGCGTGACCGTCACGATGCCGGACTTAAACCGTGTCGGGGCGACCATTGACGCGGCATCAAATGCGGGTGCGAACAGCGTTGACAATCTCGCGTTCACTTTGCGCCGCGACCGACCCGCGCGCGACCAAGCTTTGCGCGAAGCGACGATTGAAGCCATCGGCAAAGCGAACACGCTTGCTCAAGCTTTGGGCGGGCGCGTCCTCCGCATCATTCAAGTTCAGGAAGAAGGCACGGTGCGCCCGCTTCGTTTTGAGCAATACTCCGGTGCAGATATTAGCGAAAGCAACGTGCGAAGATCACTTCCAACGCCGATTGAAACCGGCACGCTCGACATCACATCGCGCGTTCAACTCGTCGCGGAAATAGGCACAAACTGATGCTACAATAAACCACCGATTCCCTTTTAGCCGATGTTTCAATCAATTCTCTTTTCAGCGAGATTACGGAGGAAAACATGTCTCGATACCGCGATGACCGTGAAGATGATTTCTACGAAAGCCGACGCGGGCGCGTGCGCTCGTATGCCGAACAACAATTTGAGGAGGCGCAACGTCAGGCACAAGACCGCCAACGCCCGACTGAAAACCGCCCGCAATTCGATTACGACGCGACCGACCGCGAAGGGCGCGAACGCGATGCGCGCCGCAGCAGCGGCATGGGAACGCACAGCCAAGGCAACGACCCGCGCGACCAGTATCATCGCGGCGATGCCCCGTCGCGCTTTGACGAAGATGACTACGGGCGCGGGCGCGCGATTTATGAAGACACGCGCGAACGCGAAGCGCGCGACCACCGCCGCGATTATTCCGGCACGCGCTTCGACACTTACGACGGCGAAGACCGCAACACCTCTCGCGGTGCGCGTTCCGGCGGGCGTGATTCGGCACAGGATGCGCGCGGCGAAACGCGAAGCGGCGGAACACGCGGCGAACAACGTGATGAGCAACCGCGCATGGGTGCGTCGCGTTCGCACGTTCGTTGCCGCGACATCATGACGCGCGATGTGACGGTCGCCATGCGCGACACCACCTTGCAGCAAGTCGCCATTTTGATGCGCGATGAAGACACGGGCGTGATTCCGGTTGTCGAACTCGACGACGCTCCGAATACTGCGCCGGACACTTCCACCACTGCCCCAACCGCCGCAACAGGCGAGAACGCGGAAGCGGGTGAGACGCATCTAAAGACTTCCGCGCATCGTCGTGAGTCTTTAACGAACGGCAAGCTTATCGGTTTGATTACCGACCGCGACATCGTGGTGCGCGCCCTCGTCGAAGGCAAAGACGCGACGCGGACGGCGGTTGGAGACATAATGACGACCGATGTTCACACCGCCGAACCGAACGACCGCGTGATTGATGCGATTCGCAAAATGGGCGACAAACAGGTGCGCCGCATCCCCGTCGTTGACCGCGAAGGTCATTTGCGCGGAATCATTTCGATGGCGGATGTCGCCTTAGAAACAGAAGAAGATAAGGAACTCGCCGCCGCCCTCGAAGAAATCTCAAGCGGCTCGTCTTTCTGGAATAAAGTATTTGGATAAAAGTAGAATAGTGGTCAGTGGTCAGTGGTCAGTGGTCAGCATAAGCAAGCATCTTGTCTTCAACTGACCACTGACCACCGACCACTGACCACTCCCACGCATGGCTGATTCAATAGACCGTTTTTTTCGCCGGATGCCGGTCGGACGCCACACGCGCCCGACGGCGGAACGCCTGTGGTGTCCGTCCGCCGATGTTTTGGAAACGCCGGACGGGTGGCTGGTGAAAATCGAACTCGCGGGCGTCAGTCCCGATGAAGTCGAAATCACGATTACCGAGCGCACGCTCCACGTCACGGGCGTGCGGCGCGACGCGACTTATACGGAAGGGGCTTTGTACTATCAAATGGAAATCACATACAGCCGCTTCTCTAAAAAACTGCAATTTCCTTCGGCAATCGCCGGAGCGCACATCGAGCAGATTTACCGTGACGGCTTGCTCGTCCTGCACTTGCGACGCCGTGATGAAGCTCACAATCAAAGCAAGGGCGCGGCGGCGTGAAAGCGTTCCACGTTTGCTGATTATAGGGACGAACCCGCATCCAAGTCGGTGCGATTGTTTATTACATTTTTCGTCGAGCAATCGCTCACAATCAAGTGAGATTTGAAGACAAGGCTCACTATGACGGACATACATTTTGTCTTTACGATTCACGATTTACTTTCCATTTAACGAGTTGATTTAACATTTACTTTCCATTTAACGAGTTGATTTAACAATGACTGAAAACAACGAACAACCAATCAACGCCGGAAGTGACGGCGAAGCGACAGGCGGGCAAACTTCGACAAACGAAATCTTTGAAATCGCAGTTTTGCCTTTGCAGAACACGACTCTATTTCCCGGTACGTTCGTGCCTCTGACCGTCGGGCGTCCGCGCTCGGTGTCGGCGATTGAAGCGACCTTACCGACCGAAGAAAAACTACTGGCGACGATTAGCGTGCGCCCCGAACACACGTCCGACGCGGAAGCGGGCAAGGCGGACGTTTATACCGTCGGCACACTCGTCAACATCAAGCGCATGATGCGCGCTGATGACGCGATACAGATTATTGTGCAAGGGACGGAGCGCGTCGAAGTCGTCGAATGGATTCAGGAACTTCCACACTTGCGGGCGCGCGTTCGCATCATGCCCGCTTTGACCGTCACCGATGCCGATGAAGTCGAAGCCTTGAAGCGCAACATGCAATCGCAAATCCAACAGGCTCTGGCGATGCTGCCGCAAGTTCCAATCGAGATTCGCACCGCGATTATGGGTTCCGATGACCCTGTGCAACTC
>JBGTMR010000243.1:0-10190 GCA_041743485.1 Pyrinomonadaceae bacterium | reverse complement strand
AGTTCAATATCTATTTCGCTTTCATCCAAAAGTTCGGCGGCAAAGACCGCGTACATATCACGACTCGCGCACGCGAGATGAAAGAAGTCGTCATCCGTTTCGGCTTCCGCCTGCGGCGCGAGCATTCCGGCGGCGGCGTGTGAACTTTCACCGCCGAAACATCCACGCTCAACCAGCGTCACACGCACACCGCGCCGCGCGAGTTCGCGCGCGATGCTCAAACCGATAACCCCACCGCCGATAATCAAAACATCCGTCATCAATTCAATTCGTCCCGTTCGCTTGAACATCGAACTGCTGATATTATTCACCGTCAAAGAAATCACACCTTATGAAAGTAGTGGTCAGTGGTCGGTAGTCAGTGGACAGTAAAACAAGAACGCTGTTCTTGCCGTCTTTCATCTGACCACCGACCACTGACCACTGACCACTGAATTATGGCTCATACTATCACACTGATTCCGGGCGACGGCATCGGACCTGAAGTCACTTCCGCAGTCGTCCACATCATCGAAGCGGCGGGCGTCGAAGCCCACTGGGAAACTTATTATGCCGGAGCGCAGGCTCTGGAAAAGTTCGGTGAGACGCTGCCCACCGAGTTACTCGACTCAATCAAACGTAACAAAGTCGCCCTCAAAGGTCCTATCACAACGCCGATTGGCAAAGGCTTTACGTCGGTCAACGTCGGCTTGCGTCAGGCACTCGATCTGTACGCGAATCTGCGTCCCGTGCGCGCCCTGCCGAATGTGCCGTGTCGCTATCCCGAATTAGACCTCGTTGTCGTGCGCGAAAACACCGAAGATTTATACGCCGGAATCGAGCATGTCGTCGTTCCCGGTGTGGTCGAAAGCATTAAGATTATCACCGAGAAAGCTTCGACGCGCATCGCCAAGTTCGCGTTTGAATACGCCGTCACCGAAGGGCGCAAAAAGGTATCGGCGATTCACAAAGCGAACATCATGAAACTCTCCGACGGCTTGTTTCTCGATTGCTTTCGCAATATCGCCGCCCTTCACCCGGACATCGAAGCCAACGATGTGATTGTTGACAACGCTTGTATGCAACTCGTGATGCGTCCCGAACAGTTCGACATCATGTTGCTCGAAAACTTGTACGGCGACATCGTATCGGATTTGTGCGCCGGACTCGTCGGCGGTCTCGGACTTGTACCGGGCGCGAACATCGGTGAACTCGGCGCGGTCTTTGAAGCCGTTCACGGCAGCGCGCCCGACATCGCCGGTCAGGGCGTGGCGAACCCGACCGCCTTACTTCAATCCGGTATCTTGATGCTGCGTCATTTGCATGAACGCGAAGCTGCCGAACGCATCGAGAACGCGATGTTGAAAGTCTTTGTGGAAGGCAAAGTCCGCACGCGCGACATCGGCGGCACATCGAAAACAATGGAATTTGCCGAAGCAATTATCCATGCTTTTGAGTAAGACTTTATCCGTGCATCGCGCGGCATAATGCTTGCCCTACAATTTGCGAAATACACGAACGGTGCTTGTTATTTTAAGCACCGTTTCTCTTTGCAAAAACAATGTTTGGGCGGGCTTGGTTCAGGATACATTCAGCAAAACTTAATTTGATGCGAGGCATACCCAAGCGAAACATCGGCATCTATGTTCCTTCGCGCCGATAAGGTTGACACTTCCGTAAATCTTTTCGGCGCGGCAGAGCAGTAAAAACAATCCAATAGGGAGATATATAATGCGTAGATTTTTAGTTCTTATGGCACTCATTGCCTGCTTCGCTCCGTTCACGGCAGCGCAGGACACAGATAAAAAAGCCGAATTTTTCGTCGGCTATTCGCTGTTGCGCGAAGACATTGATTCGGAAGACGAAATCGGCGACACGAGCGAAAACCTCAATGGCATCAACGTCGCCGCGACCGGATATTTGACCGAACGCTTCGGCATCACCGGCGACTTTTCGGCTCACATCCGCAACGATGATTTCAGTTCGTCAATCGGCGGAACGACAACCAACATTGAAGCCAAATCGCGGGCGTTCAACTTCCTTGCCGGACCGCAATACCGTTTCACCAATTCAACGCGCGTCACGCCGTTCGTGCGCGCACTCGCGGGCGTGCAGCATCGCCGCGTTGAGGTTGACGTGAGCGGTACGAACACGGCGGGTGCGTTCGACTTCGACGAATCAGCGACCGATTTCGCGCTCGCTATCGGCGGCGGTCTTGACGTGCGCGTCAGTGACCGCGTGGCGATTCGCGCGTTCCAGATTGATTACAACCCGGTCTTTGAGCGTGACCGCACCATTAGTGCCGGTGGCTTCACGGAGACCTTTGAGGGACAGCGTGTTGACAACGCCCGCTTCTCGGTCGGCGTCGTCTTCAAATAAATTAACCGCGCAAGTACACGCGCCTTAACCGAATCAGCCGTGAAGAATGAACATTCTTCACGGCTGATTTTTTCTATTAAAGCCAAACATCATTCATGCCCTAGCAAGCCGCGCGCAAACGCACCGACGCGCGTGATTAAATTATCGTCGCCCGTCGCACGCTCAATCTCTTTGACAAGCGCACTGCCGACGACCGCTGCATCCGCATACCGCCAAACATCGCGCACCTGCGTGGCGGTCGAAATTCCAAAACCCACCGCGACGGGCAAATCCGTCACACCGCGTACACGATTAACCAAACTTTCGGCGTCATTCGTCATCGCTTCACGCGCTCCCGTCACGCCCGCCCGTGACACGGCATAGATGAATCCGCGCGCGCGTTCCGCAATCAATTTCAAACGCAAATCGCTCGTCGTCGGGGCGACTAGATAAATCGGGTCGAGTTCATGTTCAATTAAAACCTGACTCCATTTGGCGGCTTCTTCCGGTATCAAATCCGTGACGAGTATGCCGTCCACGCCCGCCTGCCTCGCATCGCGCGCGAGACGCTCCACGCCGTATTGCAAAAGCGGGTTGAAGTAACTGAACAACACAACCGGAACGCCGATTTTCTTTTGCGCCGCTGCGATGCACGCGAGGACATCTTTCAGCGTCACACCGTTTCGCAAAGCCCGCTCCGAAGCACGCTGAATCACTACGCCGTCGGCTACGGGGTCGCTAAACGGCACACCGACTTCGATGATGTCCGCCCCGCCGCGCGCGAGTTCGACGATAATGTTTTCGCTCGTCTTCAAGTCGGGGTCGCCCGCCGTGATGAACGGTATGAAGCCGCCGCGCCCGTCGGCTTTCAGTCCATTGAATGTCTTAGTGATGCGTGACATATATCACAGGCTTTGCGCCAGTATCTCCGCGACGGTGTTCACGTCTTTGTCGCCGCGCCCCGATAGATTGACGATGATGTTTGAGTCGCGCGGCATCTCGCTTGCCGCGCGCATCGCGGGGACAATCGCGTGCGCGGTTTCGAGGGCGGGGATGATGCCTTCTAGTTCGGCGCACAACTTAAAACCGCGCAACGCTTCTTCGTCGGAAGCCGAGATGTACGCAACACGCTTCGTGTCGTGAAGGTGCGCGTGTTCGGGTCCGATGGAAGCGTAATCGAGTCCGGCGGATACGGAATGAGTCGCCGCGATTTGCCCGTGCGTGTCTTGAAGAACATAGCTCATCGTGCCTTGCAGAACGCCGACGCGGTTGCCTCCGCTCGCTTCGCCCGCATTAAATCGCGCGGCGTGTTCGCCCTGTTCGCTCCCACGCCCGCCCGCTTCGACGCCGAGCATCTTGACTTCTTTGTCGCGCAAGAACGGGTGAAAAAGACCGATGGCGTTTGAGCCACCGCCGACACACGCGACGAGTAAATCGGGAAGCTTTCCGGTTTGATTGATGATTTGCTCACGCGCTTCGCGCCCGATGACGGATTGAAATTCGCGCACCATTAGCGGATACGGATGCGGACCCAACGCGCTGCCGAGCAGGTAATAAGTGTCATGCACATTCGTCACCCAATCGCGCAGGGCTTCGTTAATCGCATCCTTGAGCGTGCGCGTTCCGGCTTCGACGCCGACGACTTCCGCCCCCAAAAGCTTCATCCGAAACACGTTCAAAGCTTGCCGCCGGATGTCTTCCGCTCCCATGTAAATCACGCATTTCAAATTGAACATCGCGCACACCGTCGCCGTCGCCACGCCGTGTTGACCCGCTCCCGTTTCGGCAATCACGCGCGATTTTTTCATCCGGCGGGCGAGCAGAACCTGACCGAGCGCGTTGTTGATTTTGTGCGAGCCGGTGTGGGAAAGGTCTTCGCGTTTGAAGAAGATGTTCGCGCCGCCCGCGCTTTCGCTCAGTCGCCGTGCGTGATAGAGCGGTGTCGGGCGACCGGAAAAGCTTTCCAGTAACTCGTTAAACTCGGCTTTGAATCCGGTATCGTCACGCACCGCGAAAAATTCGTTCGTCAATTCTTCGAGCGGGGCGACGAGAGTTTCCGGCACATATCGCCCGCCGTATGCGCCCCATCGCCCGCGCTCATCGGGTTCAATCGTCAAATTAAAACTTACAGCTTCACTCACTTGTCTTGTTCTCCACCAACGAATTCAATGGTGACTATCACGCGCCGACGGCTTGAAGCGTTTCCAGATGATTCGCCACCTCGTCAGTCGGCTGTAAGCGTCCCGTGTGTGCCGTTTGATGAATCGGCGCACGGCGATGTTTGAGAAAGCCGCCTTCGTGGTTACCAAGCACCGCACGAATTTCGGCGATGATGCTCAAAGCGATTTCTTCCGGTGTCTCCGCCCCCAAGTCAAGACCGATGGGAGCATGAAGACGATTCATCTGTTTGTCGTTTATCGTCAAACCTTCCGCTTGAACTTCACGAATAATCTGCTCTGTGCGACGCTTCGGACCCAACATGCCGACGTAGGCGGCGGGAGAGCAAATCAGGGTTTTGAAAAGTTCGGCATCGTGCATGTAGTTGTGCGTCATCACGATTGCCAAGGTGCGCGTGGTGATGGAAACATCGTGCGAGATGTTTTCCGGGCGCGATAAGATGACTTGGTGCGCGTGCGCGAAGCGTTCGCGTGAAGCCTCGCGCGCTTGCGTGTCAACGACTGTGACTTGCCAACCGGGTATGTCAGCCAACTCGACGATTGGCACAACATCTGAATTTGCACCGAAAATAACTACGGAGACGGGCGGTTCGATGGCTTCGATAAACACCTCAATCAGGTTGTTTGATAAGTCGTAAAGTTTGGTGCTTGATTCGTTAGTTAAACTCGCCGCCCGCGCATCGCTCAATAGCGCGCGAATCAAATCGTCGTCTTCAAATTCAACGATTAAATCTTCACCGCCGCCGCTTATCATCAAGCGCGAACCGAGCCGGATATTTGAAGTTTTATCAACTCCGAACACGGTGGCGATAACGCACGATTGCTGATGCAAGACGGACGACTGAAGCAGTTCGAGATGCGACGGCATCGCATCCATCTTGAGCGATTCAATCAAAACATGCACGACGCCGTTGCATCCCAAACCCAAACCCCACACGATGTCTTCGCTTGCTCCCGTATCATAGCGCACGACAATCGCTTCGCCGGTTTTCATCACCCGCCGCGCGCGTTCGCACACGTCGCCCTCTAAACATCCGCCGCTCAAACTGCCCGTCATCCGCCCGTCATCGGTCATCAGCATACGCGCTCCCGCACGCCTGTAAGTCGAACCTTCGACGCGCACGACGGTTGCCAGTGCCGCCTGTTTTCCATCGCGCGCGGCACACTTGTAAGCTTCGACAACGGCACACGCTTCGTTCATCGGCGGCGTCCTTTTCGGGTTCGCCCTTTTCTAAGTTGCGCGACGAGCAGTCCCGCGCCCAAAGCAAGCGTCGCACCGGCGGCGATGTTGCGAACGGGGTCGGAGACGGGCGGCGGCAAGCGGACGATTCCGGTTTCATCCGTCTGTGCCGCTTGGTTGACGTATCTGCCGTGCGCGGGCGGAGTGAAGCTTGCCGCAAAGCGTTCGAGTCGGGCGGCGGCGTTGTCGTCAATCGGCAAACCGTGTCCGGCGGCGATGATGTTCGGGCGCAGGGCGGCGAGGCGGTTGACTGAATCCCGTGCCGCATCCCAATCGGTCGTCAGCGGCGCGGGCGGGCAACGCAGTTCACGCTTGAGTGTGGTGAGCGTGACGAGCGATTCTTGATTGACGGTTGTCAGCGCGTCGCCCGTAATCAACACGCCGTCGCGTTCGCGGAACAGCGAGGTGTGTCCGGCGGTGTGTCCGGGCGTGTGCAGGTATTTCCATTCGGGCAAACCCGGAACGCTGCCGTCATCGGGCAAGGCTTGCACGCGATTTTTGAAGTCGTAACCGCTAACGGGAAAGACGCGCGACATCTGCGCCAGTGCGCCGCCGACGGTCGGGTCTTGCGGCGGGTAATCGGATTTCCCCGTTAGATAAGGCATCTCCAAACGGTGCGCGTAAATCGGCACATCCCAGCTTTCGGCAAGCGCGAGAGCGTTGCCCGCGTGGTCGAAATGCCCGTGCGTTAAGATGATTGATGACGGGCGCGCGTCCTGCCCGAACTGGTCTGCCGCCGCCGCGCGAACGCGCCACGCCTGCAACGGCAATCCCGTATCAATCAGCGTCCACGAATTATCATCGGCTTTGATGAAGTAAAGATTGACGAACACCGTCGTCAATGAATTGACGCCGTTTGCGATTTGTTGCGGCGAGTTGGTCGGCGTCTGACGCGCGATTGTGTTTGAGTTTTGCATAATCCCCTTTTTCAAATTCTCCATTGTCAATAGACCTCTTGCAAAAGTCGTCCCGTCAGGGACGTTTGATTTTAGCCCAGCGATTTATCGCTGGGAGCAGAACGAACTGCCGTGTCCCGTAGGGACACTTGAAAATCCGGTCAGTCGTCCCTACGGGACTGGAGACATTTCCGACATTTCTCCCAGCGATGAATCGCTGGGCTATTGTCACGAAGTCCCTACGGGACTTTTGCAAGAGGTCTAATAAAGCTATTCAAAAGCCGCCGCGCCTGCTTCCGCGACTTCTTGGTCTTGTTCAACCGAGCCGCCCGACACGCCGATTGCGCCGACGACGCGCCCGCCCGATTTAAGCGGAATGCCGCCCGCGAAGATGATTATTTTGCCGTGATTGCTGGCGTGAATCCCGAACAGCGGTTCGCCGGGCTGTGTTAGCGGCACGAGGTCGGCGGTCGGCATATCGAACGCCCGCGCCGTGAACGCTTTGTTCTGCGAGATGTTAATACTGCCGAGCCACGCCCCATCCATATGCGCGAACGCGACGAGATTATTGCCTTCGTCCACGACGGCGATGTTTTGCATCACGCCGATTTCTTCGGCTTTTTTTCGCGCCGCTTCAACGACGGCTTGCGCTTGAACGAGCGTTATGCCATTTGCCGTTGGTGCGGTCTTTTCCTCTTTTGTTCCAAAAAGTGCCATGATTTTTCTCCTGATGTTCTGCCTGTTTCCGCGAAGAGCGGCGGAAACGAAATTGAGTTAGTGTGGGCATTTTCTGCCTATAAGGAGGATTAGTTTAGAAAAGTCTATCCTCATAATCTCACCTTACGCGGTGGAGCGGCTATGCCGCTTGATGTGCGGAAAGGCTGTGCCTTTCCGTCCCGTGTGAAATAAATGTGGCGGCTACGCCGCCCGTGCGAGGCGTAGCCTCGAAGATGCTTGAGAAAGAATTGTCGGTGAGGCGAAGCCCCACCGCACATCAGGCGGCATAGCCGCAAAACTCCATCCCCGCGTAATGTGAGCTTATAAATCTCAAAGTCCGAAACTCCGGTTAGACTACTTTGCTGTGTCCTGCTCCTCGTTTCACAGCTTCATTTCACAGTAATTTGTCAATCGTAATCGGCAAGTCTCTGACGCGCTTGCCGGTCGCGTGAAAGATGGCGTTGGCAACCGCCGCCGCCGTGCCGACGATGCCGATTTCGCCCAAGCCTTTCGCGCCAATCGGATTAACAATTTCATCGTGTTCCGCGACGAAGATAACTTCGATGTCGTTTATGTCGGCATTGACCGGAACGTGATACTCGGCGAGGTTGTGATTCATAAAGCGTCCGAGATTGTGGTCGGTGTAAGTCTCTTCATGGAGAGCCATGCCGATGCCCCACACCACGCCGCCCAAGATTTGACTGCGCGCCGTTTTCGGATTCAGGATGCGCCCGCCCGCGACCGCGTTCACGACGCGCGTGACGCGAATCGCCCCCAACTCTTCATCAATTTTGACTTCCGCGAAAACTGCCGAGTGCGTGTAACTCGAATATCCGCTCTGCTTCAAATAGTTTGGTGAGGATGTTGCTTCCTGTTCGATTGAGTTGAGTTTGCCGTATCTCATCACGTCAACGATTGGGACAGCGTGCGAAGCATCGCGCTTGAGTCTTAGTTGCCCTTCACTGAAAGTCACGTCTTTGTAATCCACGTCGGCGAACGAGTAGCCGTCCATCTCCTGCGCGATGGTGAAAAGCTTTTCACCAATCGCATCGCACACGAGTTTGACCGCCGAACCGTTTGACGAAGCCGTCCACGAACCGCCTTGAACGGGCGATGTCGGTAAGGTCGAATCGCCCAATTTGAACGTCACGGAATCCAACGGAAGCCCCAGAGTTTCGGCGGCAATCTGCGTCATTATCGTGTAAGTTCCCGTGCCGATGTCGGTCGTCGCGCTTGAGACTTCGAGTTTGCCGTCAAGACCTAAAGTCGCTTTCGCACTCGCCTTCTGTTGAAAGGCTTCCCAAATTCCAGTTGCCATGCCCCAACCGACTAACTCCGTGCCGTCGCGCATCGAACGCGGTTTCGGCGTGCGTTTACTCCAACCGAACTTGTCCGCCGCCTGCCTGTAACATTCGCGCAGTTCCTTACTTGAATAAGGTTTGTCCTTGTTTTGGTCTTTGACAGAATAGTTTTTCAAACGCAATTCGAGCGGGTCAACATTCGTTTTATAAGCCAGTTCATCCATCGCCGCTTCAATCGCATATACCCCCGTCACGCCGCCCGGAGCGCGCATATCAATCGGCGTGTAGAGGTCAAGCTGCGCGAGTTTGTAAGTGAACTTGGTGTTGGCGCACTTGTAGAGCAAGCCCGACCAGTTCACATCGTCCTCTTGAAAATCCTCAAACTGCGAAGTGTTGGCGAGCGCGTCGTGCATGAAGGCTTCGAGCATACCGTCCGCCGTCGCACCGAGCGCGAGACGTTGAATCGTGTCGGGACGATAACCGAAGGTGAACATCTGTTGACGGGTGAGCGTCACACGCACCGAGCGTTTGAGTTCGCGTGCCGCCAAGACCGCGAGAAAAAGTTGATACTGCGGGCGCAAACCCGAACCGAACGCTCCGCCGATGTATGACGAGATGACGCGCACATCGTCCGGCTTGAAATTGAAAATACCGGCGACATAACCCTGACTGTTTTGCGCTCCCTGCGTCTTGTCATAAACGGTGATTTTGCCGTCGCCTTCCCACACCACCGTCGAAGCGTGCATCTCCATCGGGTTGTGGTGTTCAATCGCGTGACGGTACTCGGCTTCGTGTTGGACGGCGGCGTTATCGAAAGCCTGTTCCGCATCGCCGCGCGGTTTGGCGGGCGGCGGAATGCCCGACCTCGATTTCGGCGGTTCGTAAGCTTCCTCGCGCTTCTCATTCAAATCGGTGGCGTGAGCCTCCACTTCATACTCGGCTCGAATGAGCGATGCGGCGTAACGCGCCACTTCAAATTCTTCCGCGACGACCAAAGCGATAGGCTGCCCGCTATACTTGACTTCCGCGTCATAGAGCGGGCGAAACGGCGAACCCGGCGGGGCGATGTCATCCTTATAACTGCTATCGAACCACGCCAGATTGGGACGATTTTCGTGCGTGAAAATTTGCAACACGCCGGGAAGCGTGAGTGCTTCGCGCGTGTCAATCTTCGTGATTTTACCTTTCGCAATTTCGCTCGACACGACGTAACCGTAAGTCAAACCCGGCACATTATATTCGGCGGCATACTTCGCCGCACCCGTCACCTTCGCCGTTCCGTCAACGCGGTTCTGCGATTTTCCGATGTAGTTGGTTGCGGTTGCCATAAAATCCCCTTTGTTGAAAATCTCTGTATGAAAAATCGTAACTACTTAGCCGTCTTCAGACGGCTTCCCCGAAGGGCGCATAGACCAGCCGTTTGACGGCTGGGTAGCGAGGTCAATAGACCTCTTGCAAAAGTCCCGTAGGGACTAACTGACAATAGCCCAGCGATTCATCGCTGGGAGCGATGTCGGAAATT
>JBGTMR010000242.1:0-22729 GCA_041743485.1 Pyrinomonadaceae bacterium | reverse complement strand
TCAACCGGCTAATAATTCTCAGCCCGTTTCAACGGGCTTCTAATTCGGTGGCTTAAGCCAATCGGAGAAGGACGTTAAAACGCCCTTTTGGATTGTGCTTGAAAGCGACCACGCGATGAATCGCGTGGCTATGTGCCGCCTACGGCGGAAAGCCCGATGAATCGGGCTGTAAAATCTTAACCGCGTAAGGTGAGTGATTGACCTTCCTTTTGCGCTTGAGCAGAGAACACACTAAAGTGCTGCCTAATCGCAATCAACATCATCATAATCAATCGCGCGACCAAACCGTAATCTTTAATCCGACCGCTTTGGTCGTCGCGTATAAGTCTAGCTATGAGCCTTGAATTTTACACGGAAGATAAACCCGATTTCGCCGATTTTATCGAACGGCGCGACTTTCTCGGCTTGCGCCGCGTAGTCAAAAACTTTACGCCCGTCGAACTCGCGGGCTTTATCGAAGAACTGGAAACGGAAGACCAAGTTATCGTTTTCCGTTTGCTGCCGCGCGAAGACGCGACCGAAGTGTTCGAGTATTTGCCGCTCGACGAACAGGAAGATTTGTTGAAAGCGATGGCGCAAGAACAGGTCGCGTCAATCTTAAACGACATGTCGCCCGATGACCGGACATTGTTACTGGACGAACTGCCCGCATCGGCGACGCGCCAACTCCTAACCTTGTTGACACCGACCGAACGCCTCATCGCCGTCTCGCTGCTCGGCTACCCGGAAGGCAGCACCGGACGTTTGATGACGCCGGATTATGTGCGCGTCCTCGCGGATTGGACGGTGCAACACACGCTCGACCACATACGCAAACACGGGCGCGACAGTGAAACGCTGAACATGATTTACGTCGTTGATGACAGAGGCGTATTGATTGACGACATACGCATACGCGAGTTTTTGCTTGCCGACCCAAACGCCCACGTCAATGATTTGATGGACAATCGCTTCGTCGCACTCAAAGCGACGGACGATCAGGAAACGGCGGTCGCGGTGTTTCGTCGTGAAGACCGCACCGCCCTGCCCGTCACCGATACGAAAGGCGTTCTCATCGGCATCGTCACGATTGACGACGTTCTCGATGTCGCGGAAGAAGAAGCGACCGAAGACATTCAGAAAATCGGCGGCATGGCGGCACTCGATGAGCCGTACATGGACGTGGCATTGCCGGTGATGATACGCAAGCGCGCCGTGTGGTTAATGGTGCTGTTCGTCGGCGAGATGTTGACGGCGACGGCAATGGGGTTTTTTGAAGAAGAAATCGCGCGTGCCGTCGTTCTCGCGTTGTTCGTGCCACTGATTATTTCATCGGGCGGCAATACGGGTTCACAAGCCGCGACGCTCGTGATACGCGCCCTCGCGCTCGGCGAAGTCACGATACGCGATTGGTGGCGCGTGATGCGGCGCGAAGTCGTTTCGGGGCTGGCACTCGGTTCAATACTCGGCTTGATGGGATTCGCGCGCATCGGATTGTGGGCGGTGTTCTCCGATGTTTATGGCGAGCATTGGTTTCTCATCGGGCTGACGGTCGGATTGTCGTTGTTCGGTGTCGTGTTGTGGGGAACGCTTTCAGGCTCGATGATGCCGCTCGTAATGCGTCGTCTCGGATTCGACCCCGCGACTTCAAGCGCGCCGTTCGTGGCAACGCTGGTTGATGTCACAGGCTTACTAATTTACTTCGGTCTTGCCGCCTTCATTTTAAGCGGGACGCTGCTTTGAATTTATATACATGAATCGAATCCTTACCAACCGGAACTCCTCGAAGCCTCACACGCGCGTCATTCGTCTTGTCTTAATTTGTTTGACGGCGTGCGTCGTCGTGTCATGTACACCAAGCCGAACAGCTTCCGTCAATAACAGCGAAACGGGCGCGGCAGCCGTATTTACGAGTAAATGCGCGATATGTCACGGGGCGGACGGGGCGGGCAAAATTATCAATCGCGTCGCCGTGCCGTCGTTGCGCGAAGGGCGCGCCGCGACCGATACGGACGCGCAGTTAAACCACCAAATCACGAACGGCGGAAACGGTATGCCCGCCTTCGGTTCACAACTTAGCCGCGCCGACATCGAAGAACTCGTCAGATACATCAGGGAAGAACTGCAAAAGAATTGATTTATTGAGTCATCGGCTCATTGATTCAATTAAGATAAGACTTTCTCACTTTTCGTTTTTCTTTGGGGTTTTTCTTCTCTTAATTTGAGATTTCAAATCTAAGATTTCAAATTTGAGAAAGCCCTATAAGAATCAATTCGGTGTCCTGTTCCTTCATTGAGTCAATGAACCGGTGATTCAATGAATCAATTTTACAAGGCTTGGCGCGGCGGAATGATGACATTGGCGATGAGCAGTCCGGTCGCAAGGGCGACGGCGACGAGAAGCATTTGGAATGCCGTTTCGATTCCTGAAAGCACGTCGCGTTCGATGAATTTAAGAAAACTGCCGAAGCCTATGCTGCCCGGTACGAGCAGCAAGATACCGGGTACGAGTGTCACCGATGCCGGTTGATTTCTCCATCTGGCGCATAGATTACTCGCCGCTCCGATGACGATTGCGCCGACGAACGCGCCGAGTTGTTGACCGAGCAGGTAACCTCCGGTGCGCGCCCCGCCGAATGCCAACCAACCCGCGAGTAAAATCCATACCGCATCGTGCGGGCGGGCTTTCAATAACACGACGAACGCCAGCGGCGCGACGATGAGTGCGATGCACAGCGTCCACGCCGGAAGCGGTACGGGTGCGAGATACAAATCGGCGGGCGGCAGAAAGTTTTGAATTTGCGAACCGAGCGCGACGCCGAAGCCGAGTTCAAAAAACACCAGCCCCGCGCCCATCAAGCGCGCCGTCCCGGAAATCAGATTGCGCGTGGCGAGTTCGCGGATGCCGGTCGTCAAAGTCAGTCCCGGCACAAGCACGATTAACCCGGCGAGCGTCGTGATGTAAAACGAAAGCGGAGAGAGAACTTGCATGGCGACGATTGCCGACACCGATGCGAAAATCGCGGCGGTCGCTTCAAATAATCGAGTCGTATCGGGTGAGCGTTTCGTGAGCGAAGCGAGCGTGCCAAGCATCAATCCGATTACTCCCGCCGCCAGAGCTTCGCGCCATCCACCGCCGAAAAACTGTGTCGAAGCACCGGAAGCCAAGCCGAAACTGAGCGTCGTCATCCATGCGTTATAACGCGGCGGAGCGGCGACAAACGTATCTACGAGCCGCGAACCTTCTACCGCATCCAACTTGCCGCGAAGCACTAACCCCGCGAGGTCATCGAGCAGTACGAGTTTTTCTAAATTGACTTCGCCCGGTTGGACGCGAATCAAAGCGGTGCGATGTTCTTCCGGTCGCCCGAATGACGCGAAGATTCCGGTCGGCGTCGAAAGAAATTCGCCTTCGAGTCCGAGGCGACTGAGGATAAGTTTCATCGCCTGTTCGAGGCGGTGCGTCGGCGTGCCGTAGCGATGTAAAGCTTGCCCAAGCTTGATGACGAATCGTATGCGCGCATCGGTGACGTTATGCGTGTCTAACGTCGCCATCACTGCCGGAGATTCTTCCTGTTCCGTAATCTGATTCATAACTTCAATTCATATCTTTTCGCCCGGATTGGTATTCGTCGCGGGTTCGATATGCACCACCACATCGGAGACGTTAAGCGCGGGGTTGGCGCGCAAAGCATCGCTCACCTGATGCGCGATTTCATGTCCGCGCCACACGGGAAGTTCACCGTTCACCTCTACGTGTATATCAACGAGGTAACTGAAGCCGATTTTTCGGACGCGACATTTTTCGGTGCGTTCGACACCGCCGACGGTTTCCGCCGTCTCGCGTATCGCATCAATAAACGGGACGGGCGGCAATTCGTCCATCACCTCCGCCAGCGACGAACGCATGAGTCTGACGCCGTTTGTGCATATCACACCGGACGCGATGAGTGCCGCCCAAGCATCGGCACTCGCATACCTTTCGCCGCCGATGACCCCGATGAGTATGCCGACGAACGCCGCCGCCGACGTAATCGCATCCGAGCGTTGATGCCACGCTTCGGAAGCGAGCGAAGTGCTGTTGACTTCGTGACCCGCGTGCGAGATACGGCGGAAAAGAACTTCTTTAACGATGACGACACCGACGAGTACGAACAACGTGAACGGGCGCGGCACGGAATGCGGAAGTAAAATCTCGCGCACGCTCTGAATTGCGATGATGACACCGGCGGTAAGTACGACGAGCGCGACGCCGAGAGCCGCCAGCGTCTCGGCGCGTCCATGCCCGAACGGGTGATTATCATCCGGCGGAATCGCCGCGAATTTCAGTCCGCCCCACACCGCCACCGCCGTAAAAATATCGAGCATGGATTCGATGCCGTCGGCAACCAGCGCATAAGAATTCCCGACGATGCCGGACACCAATTTAATCAACGCGAGTCCGATGTTGACGAAGATAGAAGCGATGATGATGCGCGTGGCACGCTTGGTCTGCGACATGCGAGCGATTGTAGAGGCAGACGAAGCAAAGGCGAAAGGCGAGGTCGAAAGTCGAAAAGCGGAAGGACGGAAGTAGATGCATATCGTCTTTCACTTTCGACCTTCGACCTTCGACCTTCGCCTTTGCTTCAAACATTCCCGCCGTTTGCGGTAAGCTTTTCGTTATCAATGAATACCCGAAGCATGAGCGATGAAAGTTTGACCGGAGAAGAGACAACAGGCGATGTGCGTTTGCGCTTCGATGCCGGAACGCTGATTCTTGAAGGCGTCGGGCGTGATGCCGTCGGCGTCGTTGTGCCGCGTGCGTTCGCGTGGGATGAGCGCGTGCGGCGGTGGCGCGCTCCGGCGCACAAGTACCGCCAAGTCTTCGCCGAACTCGTCCGCTCGAACATCCCGCACACAGACGACGCGCGCGCGTATCACGAATTTGATTTCATACCGAAGACGCACATCGAGCCGCGCCCGTATCAACATCAGGCAATCGAAGCGTGGCGGGCGGCGGGGCGGCGCGGCGTCGTCGTGCTTCCGACGGGTGCGGGCAAAACCCTCGTCGCGGAAATGGCGATTGCCGACGTGCGCCGCTCAACCCTTGTCGTCGTGCCGACGATTGATTTGATGAATCAGTGGTATGACGGCTTGCTCGCGCGCTTCAATGCGGAAATCGGTTTAATCGGCGGCGGTTATTTTGAAGTCGGGGCGATTACGATTACGACGTACTCATCGGCTTTTCGCATCATGGAACGACTTGGAAACAAATTCGGGCTGCTCATCTTCGATGAATGTCATCACCTGCCGAGCGACGTTTATCGTTATGCCGCCGAACTCTCAATCGCGCCGTTTCGATTAGGGTTGACCGCGACACCCGAACGCGCCGACGAAGCCCATCACTTACTTGACGAACTCATCGGCGCGACCGTCTTACGGCGCGAAGCTCAAGAGTTTGCCGGAGAATATCTTGCCGATTACAAACTCGTCCGCGTCGCGGTTGAACTGACCGATGATGAACGAACCGCATACGAAAGCGAACGGATTATCTACCGTAACTTTCTCACCGCATCGCGCATTAACTTCGCCTCACTCGACGGCTGGCAACACTTCGTGATGTTGAGCGCGCGAAGCGAAGCCGGACGACGCGCGATGTTCGCCTATCGTGAATCCAAGCGCATCGCGCTCGGAACGCAGGCGAAACTCAACTCACTCGCCGACATCTTCGCCCGTCATCCCGATGAGCGTCTCATCGTCTTCACCGCCGAAAATGAAATCGTGTATCGCATCTCAAAGGAGTTTTTAGTTCCCGCGATTACGCACGAAACGCCGATCAAAGAACGCCGCGATTGGCTGCAAGCTTTTAACGCGGGCGATGTCCTCGCTCTCGCCACATCGAAGGTTTTGAACGAAGGCGTCAACATCCCGGAAGCTTCCGTCGCGGTGGTGCTTTCCGGTTCGGGTTCGACGCGCGAACACATTCAACGACTTGGGCGCATACTCCGCCCCGCGCCGAAAAAGCAAGCTGTCCTCTACGAAGTCGTCGCCACCAACACCGCCGAAGAGGGCATCAGTGAGCGACGCTCAAACGCACGACAGTTTCAGACAAACGAGTGATGCGGTTTTAAGATTTCAAGTGGTGAAAGAAAAGAAGTCGAATGAAGCGACAATCAAACTCTGACGTTCGCTATGGAAACTTCGTTTGGGATGCCGACAAAGCGGCTGCTAATATCATCAATCACGAAGGCGTGACTTTTGAGGAAGCGGCGACCGTTTGGGAAGATTCGTTTTACGTTGATTTTTACGACCCCGACCATTCTTGGGAAGAACACCGCTTCATCGCCGTCGGTTATGTCTTCACTTCAACGTCTGTTAATTGTTTCGTTCACCGATAGAGAAGATTTGACCCGCATCATCACCGCACGGAAATTAGATTCCGGCGAACGACGAATATATGACAACAAAAAGAACCAAGCCTGAAAACGAAGATACGATGCGCGAGCATTACGATTTATCGAAGTTACAAGTGCGGCAGTTGGGTTCCGGTTGGGGCGGGCGAAACCCGTTCGCTCCGGCGCGGCGCAACTCTGCACGCAATCCGGCTGAAACATTTGTCGTTGAGTTGACCGCGCAAGAAGCGCAAGCGATTGCTGAAATAGTTGATTTGCTTGGAGTCGAGACGTTCGATTTTGCGGACGTGACGGGCATCAGCGAAACTAAAGCCAAACGATTATTGTCGAAAGCCCGCCAAGCACTCGCCAAAATAGGCGCAGCTTAACATTCTCACAATTCACCAAAACCATGTTGACATCAGACCTCGCGCAAAGCTGGCAGCGCGGCGGGCGCGTCTTTCCGCGACTCGTCGAAGCGAATGACACGACGCTCTTACAAACCGCCGCCGAGTTAATCGCAATCGTGCGCGAATGTGACGGGCGTTCGCGCGCGGATTTGGACGCCGCCCTTGATGCTTACGTCGGCACGGGAACGGATTACCGCATCCTTCGCGGACTCATAAAACTTTTAACCGACGTTTGCACGTTCGAGACGCAGAGCCGCCATGAACCGTCCGAGATTCGGCGGAAAGTATTTCTTCAAGCCCGTTCGAGGCATCCGGTTTCGAGTTCAAATTCCAAAAACGAAACACCATTGATTGAGAATGCACGCGACGCAGTTCTCGCTGAAGTTGCGCGCCAACTCGCGTGTTCGGTTGATGAGGTCGAGCAAGGTTTGTACGCCGATTTATCAAGCGCGCAACGGCTCGTGATGTTCGACGAACCCGATGCCGCGAGTCTGCTTGAACGGTACAATCTCGCCCAAGCACAGGCAGTTTTATATCGCGCCGTCGAGATGCGTTTGAGCATCGCCCCGCAGGAAGCCGTTCACGCCCGCGCAATCTTCGACGCGATTAAAGCTTACGGCTTAGTTCACACTATCGCGGGGTCGGCGCACGCGGGTTATGAAGTCACGCTCACGGGACCTGTTTCGATGTTTCATCGTTCGCAAAAATACGGCATTCAAATGGCGGTATTTCTGCCCGCGTTATTGCTGTGTCGTGGCTGGTACATGCGCGCCGAAATCGCCCCGAAGAACAAGGATGACCGCCACGCGAAACCCCACGCGAATTTGATTTACGAACTCAATCACGCGCAAGACGATTTGCATTCACACCTTCTCCCCGCGCCGCGTGTCGCGCATGAATTGCCGGAAAGGTTACTTTCAACATGGGGGCGCGATGCGGGCGAGTGGACGCTTGAGGCAAGCATAGAAGTTATAGATTTAGGCGCGAGTGCGTTCGTGCCTGACCTTGTGGCAGAACATGTGAGCGGCAAGCGCGTGTATATCGAAGTCTTCGGTTTTTGGACGCCCGCGCATCTTGCGCGGCGCATCAAGGACTTCGAGCGCGAGAATTTCTCCGAATGGCTTATCGTCGCCACCGATGAATTAAGGTGCAGCCGTGACCCGGCGGCGATTGCGTTGCCGCACATCCTGATTTGCAAAGCGACTCTGGATGCCTCATTGGTGCGTATGAAACTCGATGAAGTCGCGGGAATTGTAATCTCTTCCGATGTTCCCCCGACACAAAAGAAAAAGGGCGGAAGTCGTAAGAAAACTTCCGCCCCGAAATCTTAAATGCTTGAGTTGTGACCTTGATGTATCAACACTTTTTCGTCCCGCTAGGGCAATGGCATTAAGATAACGTGGTTTATCAACAAGCGTGTTCTTTGGAATCAATAAGTTATCAAATTTGAAATTTGAAATTTCAGATGTTTGATAACTTAACTTAATGCCATTGCCCGCTAAGGACGCTTGGATTTAGCCCAGCGATTCATCGCTGGGACACACAAAGAGATGAACGAAGTCCCGTAGGGACGGTTGAGGTTGCGGGCATTCAGCCGTCCTTACGGGACTCGAAAGACTATTCGCTCAAATACCCAGCGATGAATCGCTGGGCTACTTTCACGATGTCCCTACGGGACAAATCGAAACGTGTTCGGACATCAGGTTACGACCTTAAACTAATCGGAAGTCGCGGCGGTCGTCATCGAAAGCGATTTGTGTTTGTTGACGAGTGCTTCCTTTAGGTTCTCGAAAGACTTGGCGAATGAAGCGACGCCTTCATCTTGAAGTTCCTGCATCGCTTTGTCCAAATCAATTCCGGCGGCGGAGACTTGCTTTAATGTTTCGTGCGCCCCTTCCATGTTCTGTTCGAGGGTCGCGGCGACTTTGCCATGATCGCGGAAGGCGTTGACGGTCGCGGGCGGCATCGTGTCCACAGTGTCTTTACCGATAAGTGCTTCGACGTAGTAAGTGTCGGGCAACGCCGGATTTTTGGTGCTGGTCGAAGCCCACAGCAAGCGTTGCGGGTTGGCGTCCTGCGCTTTCAGTTTCTGCCAGCGTTCGTTGGTGTCGCTGTAAAGTTTGGTGTACTGCTCATACATCACTTTCGAGTTGGCAATCGCGGTTTTACCGAGTAAGCCGCGCAGTTTCTCTTTTTCGGTTTCGTCGGTCGCCGCCGCGATTTTGGCTTCGATGTGTTTGTCAATCTTCGTGTCCACACGGCTGACGAAAATGCTCGCTACCGAACAGACTTCTTTGATTGACTTGCCCGCCGCGTGACGTTGTTCGAGACCCTTGATGTAAGCTTCCGCGACATCATGATAAGTGTCGGTGGAGAACATCAGAGTGACGTTGACGCAGATGCCTTCACTGATAAGTTTCGTGATACATGGAATCCCGGCGGGCGTCGCCGGAACTTTAATCATCAGGTTTTTGCGGTTGACGCTACTGTGCAGTTCCATTGCTTGCTTAATGGTGCTTTCGGTGTCGTGCGCGAGGTCGGGCGCGACTTCGAGCGAGACGTAACCGTCGAGTCCGCCGGATTCGTCATAGACGGGGCGCATGATGTCGCAGCCCTGCTTGATGTCGCTGGTGGTCAAAGCGGTGGTCACGGTCGCGGCGGAAAACTCGCCGCCCTGTTTGACGACTTGCGAAAATTCTTCGTCGTAAGCGTCCGACTCGGTAATCGCTTTTTCAAAAATCGTCGGGTTCGATGTCACGCCGCGCAAGCCGTCTTCTTCGACCAACCGCTTGAGTTCGCCGCTTGTCACGAGCGGGCGGTTGATGTTGTCGAGCCAAAAGCTTTGTCCGTGTTTGTGAAGTTCGATAAGGGGGTTGGTACTCATGTTGTGGTTACTCCTGTTTCAATCCGCACCACGCTTGAAAAGCGCGGCGAACGCAGAAACCGGGGGTTGCTATCCCGCCAGCAAGCTGCGCCAAAATTTATTTACGAGGCGGCGTTTCAAAGTGTCGTCAGGAACGGTGACGAACAGGTTAGGTGAAAAGTTAATAACCTTCCAAAGTTGATTGTCCGCAATGATACCACTCGTGACGGTTTAGCGTGCTTCGCGTCCTTCGATTTGCAGTTCGTTCGTAACCTCGAAAATACCGGGAACTCCGCGAACTTGGACGTTGGCGTAATTACGGTCAAACTCCGAATTGACCAGACCTTTCAGCGTGACGCGCCCGCGATTGACGATAATGCGAATTGACGGAACCGCGCCGAGAGCATAACGGTAAAGCGGCGAATCGAAATTGAACAACGTGCGATAAACGGCGACGCGGATGCGGTCGTCCTGCGGCGAGAGCGGCAAAACTTCGATGTTGTTTGTGATGCGCGAAATGCTTTCGATGTCGCGCAAGCGGCTTTCGGCGTCGCGCTTCAAAGTCGGGCGAATCGTTTGCCCGCTCAAGATAACAGAGTTGTCCGGTCGCACCTCGAATTGCAGCCAATCGAAAACATCGTAATACGGTAAGGTGGCGAGTTCACGACGAACTTCGCGGATGATTTCCCTTTGACTGCGGGACACCGCCGCGCGACGGTCAACGCTTCCGCGCCCAAGTGCCGGACGCTGTGGGCGGCGGTTGCGGTTGTTGGAAGTTTGCGCGGAAGCGTGCGGCATCATTGTCAAGAGTATGGCGCAGGTTATGGTTAAGACGAACAGTGTGCGCGGTGTGCGGTGCGAAGTCCCTAAGTTTTTCATGCATGTTCTCCCTGTGTCTATTGTTTTTGTGAAATTAAATCCGCGACGGCTTTTCACCGACAGCTTAAAGCAGAAGGCAGACGAAATCTAGCGTGCCGATTGTCGCCTGAAACACACACTGCCCGCGCGTGCGTCCGTTGAGTTCAAAGAAGCAAGACGGGCTTGTGTAAAAAGGGCGAAGGCGGCGACAATCCGAGAATCAAAGATTTCGTTATCAAACACTTCGTTAAAGGCGCACGCAAAACATTATGGAATGGTTGACCAGTGAAGTAATCGTCGGGTTGCTGACGCTAACCGCGCTCGAAATCGTACTCGGTATTGACAACATCATTTTTATCTCGATTCTCGCCGCGAAACTGCCCGCCGAGAAACAAAAACGCGCCCGCACAGTCGGACTCATGGCGGCACTCGTGATGCGCGTTTTGTTGTTGCTCTCTATTTCGTGGATCGTCGGGTTAGTGAAACCGCTCTTTACGGTTTTCGGTTTCGCCGTCACGGGCAAAGCGATAATCCTGCTTGTCGGCGGACTGTTTTTAATCGCCAAGTCAACGCGCGAAATTCACCTTAAACTCGAAGGCGAAGAGGAACACGGAACTACCACCGGCAAGGGCGTCAGCTTCGCCAGCGTGATTTTTCAAATCATGGTGTTGGACATCGTGTTCTCACTTGATTCGGTTATCACGGCGGTCGGCATGGTTGACCAAATCGGTGTCATGATTACGGCGGTCGTTATCTCTATCGGCGTGATGCTGGTTTTCGCCGGAACTATCAGCAGCTTCGTCGAGCGTCACCCGACGATAAAGATGCTTGCTTTGAGCTTTTTGATTTTAATCGGCATGAATCTCGTCGCCGACGCTCTGGGCTTCCACATTCCGAAGGGGTACACCTATTTCGCCATGGGCTTCTCGGTCTTAGTCGAACTGCTCAACATGAAACTGCGTAAGCCGACGGCGAATCCCGTCAGTCTGCACACTGCACCGACGGCAAGCCGCAAGGTCAACGAAAATTTGAAAGCATGAGAACAATCGAAATCATCACACAGGGAGAACAACACTATGGCAGACACACAGAATCAACAGAAACAGGACGGCGATAAAGATTCGACCCAAACACAAAGTGAAGGCTTCAGTGCCGATAAACTCGGTCAGGCTTCCATCTATGACGACGCGACGCAAATCGCCCAACGGATACAGCGCGGCGAGGAATCGCAAGGCGACTCCGACGCGCGCGGCACGGCGGGCGCGACCGCCTTCAAAGACACCGAAGAAGGGCGCACCGATAAAGACACCACCGAACACGCCGACACACCCGACCGGAAATAAAACGCACTTAACCTCAACCGCCGACAGGCAGAACCTAAATCACTATGACCAAAAAATACGTCGCGGACATTCACCAAGAAACGAAAGACAACGACAACTTTCGTAAAGTTTTATTCACCACCAAACTCTCGCAGTTAGTCGTGATGAGCATTCCGGCGGGCGGAGACATCGGCGAAGAAACGCACGACGGCATAGACCAAATTCTAACCATCGTCGAAGGGGCGGGCGAAACCGTTTTATCCGGCGCAAGCACCATGGTTCAGGCGGGCAGCGTCATCGTCGTTCCCGCCGGAATCAAACACAACGTCATCACCAAAGGCGACAAACCGCTTAAACTTTATACGGTCTATACGCCGCCCGACCACAAAGACGGCACGATTCACCCAACCAAAGAAGACGCCGAAAACGACCCGAACGAGCAAGACTAAAGCATTTATCGCGCTTTAAGAAACACGCGACCGAAGGCAGCGAGTAACAATTATTGCTACTCGCTGCTGTTCTGTATAATGCCCAAAACTCGAAGATTAAAGGCAGGTACAAAGCGATGAATGTTTCTCTGACGCCGGAACTTGAGGAGTTGATAAATCAAAAGGTTGCGACAGGAATGTATCACTCGGCAAGCGAAGTCGTGCGCGAAGGCTTACGGTTACTTAAAGAGCAAGATGACTTAAAGCGCATTCGCACGGAGGATTTGCGCCGCGACATCACGCGCGGGAAAGAGCAGATAGCCCGTGGCGAATATAAAGCTTATAAGTCGGGGGCGGAAGTCTTTCAAGACATCACCGGAAAGAAAGACGCTTCACCGTCCGCCCGCCGAATAACAACGGGCGACAATAAGACGACCAACAAACAGAGTGAGCGCAAAAGAGCATGAGCGGCGTCATTATCTCGGAGGACGCACGCGAGGATTTGCGCGAAATTTGGGAATTTGTTTCATCGAACGATACAGGCGACGCGGTTGCTGAAACAGATTACCGATAAGTTCGATACGTTACTGAGCTTTCCATCGGCGGGACGCGAGCGGAATGATTTGATTGTCGGACTGCGGAGTTTCGCGGTCGGCAATTACAATCGTCTTTTACCAGCCGATAGATGACGGCATCGAAGTTTTGCGCGTGCTGCACGGTTCGCGTGACGTGCCGGAAGCGTTTAATGAAATGATTGGCTAAGGTGGAAAAGAGTCGGTTAAGGCTCTCACCATCTTAATCCGTGTCGTGCGTCTCCCCGGAAGCTGAATCATCCCTCGTCGTGTGGCTGTTCAGAACGTGCGTCTCCGCGTCGTATCGTCCGCGCAGTTCGTCGAGGCGTGTGCCGCTCCAGAGTTCGACGCCGATAAAATAGGCGGCGCGTCCAATCTGATGTGCGGCGACGGGTGCGGTCATAAACACGAACGCGATGACGAGCAGAGAGCGCACCGTGACACCGAAATCGTTGAAATAAACCGCGACGGCGGAAAGCATACAAAGCGTGCCGAGCGTCGCCGCTTTAGTCGCCGCCGACATCCGCGTAAAAACATCCGGCATCCGCACCACACCGACGCCCGCCAACAATAGAAACAGCGCACCGACGAACAGCAACGCCAGCACCACCGCTTCACGCACCACACTGAAAGATTCGTTCATTATCAAATCGCTTTCCCATTCTATCGCTTGTCACTCCTCATCATTGCGCGCCCGCCGTTCGATATAACGCGCGAAAGCAATCGTACCCAGAAACGTAATCAACGCGATGCCGATAGCGACATCAACCAATTCCCGTTGGTCTGTGACGACCGCATACAAAGCTGTGAACGCGACGACGACGGCGGAAATTAAATCGAGCGCGACCACGCGGTCGGGTGCTGCCTTGCCGTACACCAATCGCACGAACGCGAGCAGCATCGCCGTCATCAACATCAAGTAAATCAAGTTGACGAAGGTCGCCCCAATCCAGTTGTCGGTTAAGTTCATCGCAACACCTCAAGGATGCGTCGCTCGAAGCCGTCTTTGATAGAAAGCTTGACGGCTTCCGGGTCATCGGCGTACATCGCGTGGATGTAGAGCGTGCGGCGGTCATGCGAGACATCAAGGCTCAATGTGCCGGGCGTGAGTGTAATCAGGTTGGCGAGCAAGGTGATTTCCAAATCCGTTTCGGCGTCAAGCGGCACGGCGAGAATGCCGGGACGCATCACGTAACCGGGCGTAAAAACATCGTAAGCGACTCTCACATTAGCGATGATAAGTTTCTTAATGAAAAACAGCAGCAGCCCCGTGACCTGCCACGTTTTGCGACCGTAACCGGGTACGCCCATCTTGCCGTCCGTGCCGCGTCGGGTGAAGAAAAGTATCAGGAAGCCGAGCGCGAAACCGACGATAAAATTGCCGTTGGTAAACTCACCGTTGAGTCCCATCCACGCGAGGGCGAGCAAGATGTTCCACAAAAAACCGCTCATCGCACCGCTCCTAAAACCGCTTCGACATAAACATCCGCATCGCTCATTTGAACTGCCGCCGTGAGCGCGACACCGAACACCGTTTCCGCCCAGATGCCGAGTCCGATGCTCATCAGCGACAACGCGCACACCGGCGCAAGCAGCATTTTTCCAACCTGAATTTTGCCCTGTGTCGCGTCAATGTCACTAGCAACCAGATGCGGTGCTTTCCAAAACGCTTCCGCCCACAAACGCATCATCACCGTTAAAGTCAGAATCCCGACGATGAGCGACAACGCGACGACCGTGTATCCTTCGACTTCCAATCCGGCTTGCACGAGCGCGAGTTTGGCGAAGAAACCGGAGAACGGCGGCACGCCCGACAGCGACCATGCCGGAATTAAAAACAACGCTCCAAGCATCGGATGCGTCCGGTACAAACCGCCCATTCGCCTCATTTCAAACGTCCCGCACACGCCTCCCATAATGCCGATGATGAGAAACAGATTCGTCAATACGATGACATCTTCGATGAGATAGAAAATCGTTCCGGCGAGGGCGCGCGTCGTACCCAGACCCAAGCCCATCACCGCGACGCCGATATGCGCGATGATGAGAAACGACAACATGCGTCTGGCGTCGGTTTGCGCCAAAGCACCGAGTCCGCCCATGATCATCGTCAAGCCCGCGAGCGTCAATAACATGCTGTTCATATCAACATCCGTGAACGCGAAGATCAAAGTGAACGTGCGAATCAAAGCATACACACCGACCTTCGTTAAGAGTCCGGCGAACACGGCGGAGACGGCGACGGGGGCGGTGTGATACGACGCGGGCAACCAGAAGAACAACGGAAACAGCGCGGCTTTGACTCCGAACGCGATAAGGAATAACACGCTCAAAGGTGCGGTCAAACTTGCGGGCAACGTACCTAATTTCAAGGCGAGGTCAGCCATGTTGAGCGTTCCCGTGACGCTGTAAAGAAAGCCTATCGCGGCGAGGAAAATCGCGGATGACAATAAGTTTATCGTGACGTATTTGATGCCGCCTTCGAGTTGCGCCCGTTCGCCGCCGAGAGCCAGCAGCACAAACGATGACATCAACATCACCTCGAACCAGACATAGAGATTAAACAAATCTCCGGTCAGAAAAGCACCCGTCACACCCACCATCAAAATTTGCAGAACAGGGTAAAACCCGAACGCCGCGCGTCGTTCGTCTATGCTTCGCAAAGCGTAAATCGTCACCGCCAAATTCATTGTCGCGGTTAGTAAAACCATCACCGCCGCGAGCGTATCGGCGACCAGCGAGATGCCGAACGGTGCTGCCCAACCGCCCGCCTGCATAATTAAAATCTCACCGTCGCGCACACGCTCGAACAACAGGCACGCCCACGCCAACGACAGACACGCTCCCACAACGCTCAACCATTTCTGCCACGTCCTGTGTCGCCACAACAGAAACGAAACGGCGGCGACCATCAACGGCGTTATCAGCGGCAGTATTAAAATCGTGTTCATAAAATATGGCGACAAAGTTTAGTCGCTCGTTTCAGGCTTTGCCGAATCGGTTTTCGATAAGTCGTCCAAGTCATCCGTGCCGATAGTCAGGTAGGTGCGATGCAACAATACGAGGGCGAACGCCGTTACGCCGAAGCTGATAACAATCGCCGTCAAGACGAGTGCTTGCGGCACAGGGTCGGCAAAGGGTTTGATAATCTCCGTCGCTCCGTCCGGGATTATCGGCGGGCGGGCGGGCACCAATCCACCCGTCGTAAAAATCAACAAGTTCGAGGCATGACTTAACAACGATAAGCCGATGATGAGTTTCGTGATACTGCGTCGCAGCATCATGTAAAGTCCGGCGGCATAAAGCCCGCCGATGACAAACGCGAGCATCACAATCATCGGTGGCGTTCCTCTATCGCGTTCATCTTATGTACGCGCGTCGCCGGGTTTTTCGTCTCCGCGTTTTCATCCGTTTCTAATAAATCCATCTCTTCCGCGACGGTCTCTTCCGCGAGTGTGAAGACATCCATCAGCGCGACGCCGACGACCACGAAATAAACTCCGATGTCGAAAAACAGCGGCGTCCCCAAAGCGACTTTACCGATTAGCGGCAAGTGAAAATCGCCCCACACGCCGGTTAAAAAAGCTTTCCCGCCGAAGCTTGCCAACAGCCCGCTAACGATTGCCAGCAACAACCCCGCGCCAAGCAGAGTTTGCGGTTCAACCCGCACCAAAGCCCGCGCCGCGCGCACGTCATTAGCAATCGCGTACAGCGAAAACGCTGCCGCCGCGACGAGTCCGGCGATAAATCCGCCGCCCGGTTTATTATGTCCGCGAAAAAGCAGAAACACCGAAAACAACAACAATAACGGCATCAGGTAGCGTGTCGCGGTGCGTAAAATCAGAGACATTTACAGCGTGCTTTCCTCTCCGCGCGCAATGGATTTGAGTGGTCTGAGTTGTCGCCGTTTTCGCTTCGCCCGCTGCTTGATAGCCTGCGGGCGCAACTTCAGCAACGCGAAGACGCCGATTGCCGCGACCGCCAAAACAGTGATTTCACCGAGCGTATCAAGCCCGCGAAAATCCACCAGAATCACGTTGACGATGTTGCGCCCGTGCGCGTCCGGCAGACTGTGCGCGGCATAAAAATCCGAAACGCGCGAATCAAATTCAACACTTGCCGTGACAAGCACAATCGTCGTCATCAACGCTCCGAACGCAAGCGACACCATCAAGTCACGCGCGCGGGCGGGCTTGCCCGTTATCGCCTTCAAACGCGGCAAGTGATACAAGACCAGCACGAGCAGAATCACGGTCAGGGTTTCAATCAAAAACTGCGTCAACGCGAGGTCGGGCGCGCCGAATAGAATGAACACCAACGCGACGCCGTAACCGACGACGCCGAGAGCGGCGACCGCTCCGAGACGCGACTTTGAACGCGCCGCCGCGATGCTTGCCGCCAATATCAATAGACCTACGCCGACTTCGTAAAACGTAACACCGGTGCGGTAAAAACTTGCCGTCGGCAATCTCACGCCGCCCCGCCGCATCGTATAAGCCGTCAATCCAATCGTCGTTAGCGTGATAACCAACAGATAGATTCGCAGCTTGCCGTTTTGCAAAATCGCGGTCTGCCACCGTGCGAAGCGTTCAATCAATTTGCCGCCCGCCGCGAAAATCTCTGCCGTCCCGAAAGGCGAAAACATTCGCGTCCATTTCGTCCGCGCCCGCAAATTCTCCCATGCCCGATACAGCACCAATCCACACACGATTGACACCACGCTTAAACCCAAAGGCGCATTTAGCCCGTGCCACAACGCGAGTTTCATCGGCGCGGCATTCGGATAAACAGCCGCCACCGCCGGAGCGATGAACCTGTCTGCAACTGCGTTCGGGATGATGCCGAACGCGATTCCCGCGATTGCCAACAACGCCGGAGCGAACCACATTTCAAACGGCGCGTCACGCCCCGCTTTCGGTGTCGCTTTCGGCGCACCGAAGAACGGGCGCACCGCGACCAACAGCGCGATTGTCACGAACATCATTCCCGCCAACACCGCGACCGCCGTTAAAACCAACCTGAAGCGTCCCGCGTACAAGCCGCCGTCCAGCGTCGCTTCAAACAACATTTCTTTGCCGATAAAACCCAACATCGGCGGCAACGAGGCAAACGAAAGCCCCGCGACGACGGCAATCGTCGCGGTCACAGGCATCGCTTTTCGCAGCCCGCCTAAAGCCGCGACATCCTTCGTCCCCGTTTCGTGGTCAACGATTCCGGCAATCATAAACAGCGCGCCTTTATAGAGCGCGTGCGCCAATAGAAACACCAGCGCGGCGCGTATCGCACTCTCCGAATTCGTGCCAATCAGCATCACCATCGTTCCGAGTGCGGCAATCGTCGAATACGCGAGCAAGCGTTTCATGTCCGTTTGATAGAACGCCAGAACGCTGCCCGCAATCATCGTCAATGCTCCCGTCGTCGTCACGATAAGCGTCCATTCAGGGCTTCCGCCGAGAGCGGGGGCAAGACGCGCGAGCAAATAGACGCCCGCCTTAACCATCGTCGCCGAATGCAAATAAGCACTAATCGGCGTCGGTGCTTGCATCGCGTTGGGCAGCCAGAAATGAAACGGAAACTGCGCCGATTTGGTGAACGCTCCGACGCAAATCAAAAGCAACAAAGGCACATAAAGCGACGATGCTTTAATCGCGTCACCTTGCGTGAGCAGACTTTGCACATCATAATTTCCGCCGCCCGTTTGTCCCAACAACACGAAGCCCGCGAGCATCACTAACCCGCCGCCCGCCGTGATAATCAAAGCTTGCGACGCCGCCGCGCGTGCCTTTTCGTTTTCGTGTTCAAATCCGATAAGCAGAAACGATGTGATGCTCGTCAGTTCCCAGAACACAAACAACACCAACAAATTTCCCGCCAGCACGAGACCGAGCATCGCCCCCATAAACAGGAGCAGAAAAAAGTAAAAGCGTCCCAGATGTTCGTGCTTTTGCAAATAACTTCCGCCATAGACGCACACCAAAGCCCCTATGCCGCAGATAAGCACAGCCATCAACAAACTCAACCCGTCAAGATAAAACTTGACTTCGATGCCGAGACTCGCCGCCCACGCGAAGCGTTCCGTCATTGCTTCGCCGCGCATCGTCAAGCCCGCGTGACTCGCAAAATAAACGGTCAAACACGCGGGCAAAAGCGCGATGAGTAAGCCCGTCCGCCGTCCGGCGAAACGCGAAAGCAAGGGCGCGATACATGCCAGCGCGAAAATTGAGATAACTGCATTTATCATTGGTAAGGTTGTCGAGTTAAAGGGATTGTATATGAATCTTCAAACTTTTATGTACCAAGCCGGACGTGGATTCGATAAACGCATTGAGTGTCAATAACAATAAACTCACCCGAATCAATTCCCCGTTGATTTGATATGACGCGGCTCAAGACGGTATAAAAGCAATGCAATCTCACACCGAATACAATCTAAACGCCGCCCATGCGGTTTGAAATTCAGGACTCAAAAAATTATGGACAACAATCACACAGCCCTTCAAAATCCGATGATGAACCAAAGTAACGACAACTTCAGGGATGATGTCAAAATCGCCGAACGGGTCAAACACGGAGCGACGATGGAGGACATGGCGCGCGAAATTGAACCTCTCGCGCAAAATCCCGTCGAGGCTCTCGCGCTGCTTAAAAACGGCAACGCGCGTTTTTACAGCAACCGTTCGGCGCGCCCTCTGCTTTCAGCGGTTGAACGCCGCGCGCAAGTCGTCGCGCAAACGCCGTTCGCCGTCATTTTGGGTTGCGCCGACAGCCGCGTGCCGACGGAATCGGTTTTTGATTGCGGCAGCGGCGAACTGTTCACCATCCGCGTCGCCGGAAACGTCATCGGCAGCAACGTCCTTGCGAGCATCGAATACGCCGTCTTACATTTGAAACCGCATCTCATCGTCGTCATGGGACACGAAGGCTGCGGGGCGGTCGCCGCCGCGATGCTGCCGGAAGAAAAGCGCGACAAAGAACCGGAAAACATTCGGGTGTTGCTCGATCAAATCGTTCCCGCCGTGCGCGATTTGCCACCGATACGCGATTACAAAGCCCGTATGCGCGAAGCCGTTATCGCCAATGTCCGCCAGCAAGTTCACCTCTTGAAACAGAATGAGGTGGCGATTGCCGCCGTCAAACGCGAACAGATTACCGTCGTCGGTGCTTACTATGAAATCAGCAGCGGGGCGGTTGACTTTCTCGAAACCGAAGACGAGCTAAGAGTGCATTAAGCTTCACCTTCAACCTGCTTTTTAGATTAAATGACCAGACTCATCATCGCCGAAAAACCTTCGATGGGGCGTGACATCGCGGCGGCACTCGGCGCGACCCGACGCGGCGACGGCTTCATCGAAGGTCAGTCCGACATCGTGACGTGGTGCATAGGTCATCTCGTCGAACTCGATGACCCGGAAGCTTACGATGCGCGCTTCAAATCTTGGCGCGGCGAACATTTGCCGATAATTCCCGAAGCGTTCAAATACCATCCGGCGGAGCGCACCGCAAAACAGTTTCACATCATCAAGGAACTGCTCGCGCGCAAGGACGTGACTACTATCGTCAACGCGGCGGACGCGGGGCGCGAAGGCGAATTGATTTTCGACCTCGTGTACAGCCTCGCCCGATGTCGCAAGCCGATTGAGAGATTGTGGATTTCGTCTTTAACCCACGACGCGATAATCGAAGGCTTTAATAATCTAAAACCCGCGACGCAATACGAAGGCTTGCGCGATTCGGCGCGTGCCAGACAGCAATCCGATTGGCTCGTCGGCTTAAACGCGACACGCGCGCAAACCATCAAAGCCCGCACATCGGGGCGCGACGGCGTGTACTCGCTGGGGCGCGTGCAGACGCCGACGCTCGCCCTAATCGTTCGCCGCGACCGCGAAATAAAAGACTTCGTGCCGACCGCGTACTTTGAAGTTCACGCTGACTTTCAAGGCAAGGCGGGGACGTATCGCGGCACGCACATCAACCACAAAGGCGAGACGCGATTTGACAAAAAAGAGGAAGCCGAAGCCATCGCCGCGAAGGTCACAGGCAAACACGGCAGCGTCGAAAAAGTGGAACGCAAAGCGACGCGCGAACGTCCGCCGTTGCTTTATGATTTGACCGCGCTCCAACGCGCCGCCAACGCCCGCTTCGCCTTTTCCGCCGCGACGACGCTCGAACTCGCACAATCTTTATACGAGAAAAAGTTTCTCACCTATCCGCGCACATCGTCGCGTCACCTCTCATCGGATGTGGCGAAAGACATCAAGGCGCACGTCGAAGCGACGCGCATCGGACGCTACATCCCGTTCGTCGAAACCATCATCAACGCGGGCAAACTGAAACTCACCTCCCGCCACGTTGACGACAAAAAAGTCACAGACCACCACGCCGTCATTCCGACCAAACAACTCATTCGCGGCGACAATCTGACGGTGGATGAAAAGCGAATTTACGATCTCGTCGCGCGCCGCTTCCTCGCCGCTTTTTACCCTGACGCCGAACTCGAACGCACGACCATCACCACCGTCGTCGAAGCGGAAAAATTCATCACACGCGGCACAATCATCGTCAAAGCGGGCTGGCGCGAAGTTGACCCGCCCGGAAGAAACACGAACGCCGAACGTACCGGAAACAGAACGGATGACGATGAAACGGAAGATGGCGGGGAACTGCCGCGCGTCACAAAAGATGATGCGGTTGATGCCACAAACGCCGAAACAATCCCCAAGCAGACCAAAGCCCCGCCACGTTTTACGGAAGCGAGTCTGCTCGGCGCGATGGAAACGGCGGGCAAGAAAATCGAAGATGACGAACTGCGTCTGGCGATGAAAGATTCCGGTTTGGGAACGCCCGCAACACGCGCCGCCGTCATCGAAACCCTCATCAAACGCGACTACATCACGCGCGACAAAAAGAGTTTGACGGCGACCGCGAAAGGCATCTCGCTCGTCGCCATGCTGCCTTCGGAAACTCTAAAATCGGCGGAACTGACAGGGCAGTGGGAACGCAAACTCGCGCAAATGGCGCGCGGCGAATACAGCCTCGCGGCGTTTATGAGCGAAGTCAAAACCCTGACCACCGAACTTGTACGCGAAATCACCACCGCCGACATCGCACCGCAAAATGCCGACACAGAACAGAACGGCGCAGCAGAAAAACCGCGCATCACACCGCACATCGCTCGCCCTGAAAACGCCCTCGACTGTCCGAAGTGCAAACTCGAAAACCGCGCGGGTTTTCTTGTCGAACGCTCAAGCGCGTCGGGTAAATTTCTCGCGTGCGCGTTGGGCAGGGAAACGTGCGGCTACCTGACCGACATGCCGAAGAACAGGGGTCAACGCAAGGCAATCATTGAAACAATGTGCGCGATGTGCGGCGCGGCGATGCGCCTGCGCGTCCCGAAAGAAAAAGATAAAACCGCGTTCCTCTCATGCATCGCGTACCCGAATTGCACCGGACGGCGAAACTTCGACGCGGCGGGCAAATTGATGGAAGCGGTTGTTGAAGAAGTCGCGGAAGTTCGCCCCAAATGCGGCGAGTGTGGAACGCCGATGCTCAAAAGAGGTCCGGCAAGTTCGGGAAACTACTTCTGGTCATGCCCGCGCTGGCGCAGCGACGGCACAGGCTGCAAATCAAAACCCGTGTGGATTAACGAAGGGCGCGGCGTCGCATAAGTTAGAATTGCCAACACACGCGACAACGCGGCGACATGACACGCTTTTCAGATTGTCATGTCGTCGCGTTGTCGTTTTGGAAATTGTTTATTAGCGGTTGGTTGTCGCGTCAACGGCGCGACGCAGCGCGTCATTGACGGCTTCGGCGTTCTCAAAGTGCGGCAGCAAATCGGCATCAATCTCGACGACGAGTTTGGGCGGGTTGCGCTCTCGGCGTTCGCGCAAAAGGCGCGGAATGATGTCGGTTTCCTCTATCGG
>JBGTMR010000241.1:0-28392 GCA_041743485.1 Pyrinomonadaceae bacterium | reverse complement strand
CGGCGGTTGAAATGTTTGTTCGGTCTGCAATAACAACATCAACGATGCGATGAACATCTTGTGGGATTTTCTCCTTGAGATTTTTGGTGGAAATGTATGCCGCGAGTGAAAAGTTGCGAAAATTACTCTCGCAGATTAGTGGTTGAAAAGCATTCCGTCAAAGCAGTATGCGGCGACGGTCGCCGTGTCTCTCCGTAGTGCGTTCACGGTCAAAGAACTCAAGCAATGGAATCGCGTACTTGCGCGACACGTTTGCCAAATCTTTGAAACTTGCGACATCAATCGTGCGCTCCGGTTCGTGTGCGCGTGCATACTCGCTTAACCTTGCGCGCAGTTCATCAAGGGCGTGTGCATGTAGAAACAGATTATCGCCGACGCGCACGAGCGTTCCTTTATCAACCAGCAAGCGCATCAACTTTCGCGCGTGGTCAGGCTTCACGTTGGGTGAAGCGACTTGCGCCAGAGATTCTTCGAGCGTCGGTGCTTCGAGTCCGGCTTTTAGATAAAGCTGTTCGATACGTTTCTGCGTCGCTTCGTCGGCGGGTGATAAATCAAGCGTGTGGGATGCGAGACGCACCACGTCGCGTTCGGAAACAATCGTGCCTTTCCCTTCGGCTTCCGCAAGTGTGAGGCGGAAGATTTCCGGTGCGGTGTAATTGAAAATCTGTTCGCGCAAAGTCTCGCGTCCCAAGCCCCGCGCGAGCGGTTCGCGCTTATGAAATCTGGCGAGCGCGTCGGTCATGCGCGTTGTGAGTTTGGCGAGATGTACGTTTGAGATGATGAAGTTTCCCGCCGCGCGTACCGCCCCGCTTTCAAGCCCGTGACTTAAAGCTTGACGAAGCGCGTCATCAGTCCATCCGGTCAATGCCGCGAGATTATTTAATGACTGCCCGCTTTCCCCCGCCGCTTCGGTCAAGACCGCGACTTGTATCGCGGGCGTTCCGTCGTGAATTTGTGTGAGGCGTGCGCGTACCGCTTCGCGTTCGCGGCGGCGGTGGCGCGTCGCCCCCGCGTCAATCACCTGCCCGCCCGCGACGGTGTGCGAAGGGGAATAAGAACGGATGATAAAGCGTTCTCCCAGCACCATCGTCACCGGACTCTCCAAACGTAACTGAACGAAGCCGCTTTCGCCCGCCGCGATTTCATTCGCATCTTCCAACACGACGACGCGCCCCAAGACTTCCGCCGCTCCCGCGTGAACGCGCACACGCGCGCGAGTCTTTAATCCACGCGGCGCACCCGTCAAGACCTCAACCCGCGCATCAACCGCTTGTGTCGTGTGCAAACGATTAACGGGCGCGAGCGTCATGCCGCGCTCAAGCTTGTCCGTGTCAATCCCGCCGAGATTGATTGCCGTTCGTTCGCCCGCGACGGCACGCCCCACGCTCTGCCCGTGAACCTGTACGCCGCGCACGCGAACGTGTGTGCGGGCGGGCAAGATTTCCATCTCCGCGCCTTCTGAAATCTCACCCGCGATAAGCGTTCCGGTCACGACCGCCCCGAAGCCGCGCACGGAAAACGCGCGGTCAACCGGCAACCGTGTGACCTGCCCGTTCGCACGCGACGGGACACTCGCGGCGATGTCGCGCAAGGCGGTTTTAAGTTCTTCCAATCCCGCGCCGCTTCGCGCACTCGTTTCGATAACCTGCGCGCCGTCGAGAAACGAACCCGCGACGAGTTCTTCCGCTTCGGCGCGCACGAGTTCGCGCAACTCCTCATCGGCGGCATCAATCTTCGTCAAACACACGCAACCCGCTTTGACGCCGAGCAGACGGCAGATGTCGAAGTGTTCGCGCGTCTGCGGCATCACGCCTTCGTCCGCCGCGATGACGAGCAGCACGGCATCAATTCCGTGCGCTCCGGCGAGCATGTTTTTCACGAACCGTTCGTGACCCGGCACATCAACGAACCCAACGCGCACGTCGCCCAAATCGAGTTCCGCGAAACCCAGATCAATCGTAATCCCGCGCCGCTTCTCCTCCGGCAAACGGTCGGTCTCGACATCCGTTAAGGCGCGCACCAGAGAGGTCTTTCCGTGGTCAATGTGTCCGGCAGTTCCGATGATGATGTTCATAAAAGCAGTGGTCAGTGGTCAGTGGTCAGTGGTCAGTGAATAGTTAAAGACATCCTTCTTTACTGACCACTGACCACTGACCACTGACCACTACTTCACTATTTCAAAATCCGTGACTTGCGCGCTGATGCGGTTCTTGCCTTTGGCGAGTAAGTCGGTGACGACGACTTGAAGGACGTACTCGCCGGGTATGAGGTCGGTTCCGAGTTTGAGCCGTCCGTTGACGGGCAAGCGTTTGAGGTCTGGTTGACCATTGGTGTTGAGCGGAAGTTGCCGCCCGGTGAATACGAGTTGACCGTCACGGTAGAGTCGGGATTGGGTTTCGATTTGCGGTTGCCCTGATGCTTTATTGAGTCGCGCATTATAGACGAGATAGCCGTAATCAATTTCCATCATCTGACGAAAGCGGCGCACGGCGGGCAAGGCTTCGGCTTCGACGATTGAAGCGTCGGCGGCATTGGCGTTCGTCGGCGGCGGCGTGCCGAGTACGACGACACCGGAAAGCGCGAGATTGTTTTTCTTGATGTTCGGAACTTCGATGAACTGGCTTGCCGAACCTGTGCGGGACGTTCCGGTATCGCGCACCGCGACGCGGAATTGATAAGCACCCGGTTGTTTGAGAGGCACGTTCATCGTATAGGTGAAGCCGCTGCGTTGCGCGATTTCGTATTGTTCGCCGCGCACGCGAACCGTCTCCGTGCGATTCACTTGGTCGGCAACTTTACCGTCCTGATTGAACATCAAAGCAACCACGTCGAACACGACTTGATGCCACCCGTCCGCCTCTTTCGTGAACTGTAAATCGCGCCCGCCGATGTGAAGCAAAGAGCGCAAGTATGAACCCTCTTTCGGGTCATTGGTAAAAAGCGAAGTCAGACGAAGTTCGACGCCCGACTTTGAGAACGGAGAGGTTAAAGCCTCAACGATTTGGGCTTCGCGTGTGCGCGGGGCGACGGGAGTTGCGTTCTCATCCGTCACGCCTAAAAATCCGGTGCGTGTGCGAACGCGCAAGCCGGGACGTTTGAGTTTGACTTCAATGCGATTGAAGCGTCTGGCATTCGCGGCATCGAAGGTCGCCGCGTCCGGGCGATAGCCGATAAGGTAGTAACCTTCTTGGTCGCGTAACACGCGCCGCACACCGCCCGCGATGTCGTTCGTGTTGCGTATAAAGAAGCCGCCGGTTTGTTGCGCGAGATAATTCAAACCATCCTGCGTCTCGAAGTTTTCGCGGCGACGGTCTTCAAGTCGCGCGCTCACTTCCTCGCCCGTTAAGCCGCTTACGTCATCGGCGGCGGTCAAGCCGAGCGTCTGAAGCCCACGCGCGTCAATCGTATAAACAACTACGGACGCGCGATTGGCGAGGTCGGTCAAACGCCGTAAAGCGGTCAACACACGGTCGTCACGATTGTTTTCGCGGAACAGTTGAAACCCGTCGGAGAACAGCACGACGGATTTGCGTCCGGGCAGTTCGCGCATTCCGCGCACGACGTAGTTCAAAGCACCGAGCGTGCCGACGGTAAAAATGCTTTCGCGGAAATCGTCGGGGTCTTCGCGCGCACTGTTAGCGGCGGCGATTGCGTCATCGCCGCCCGCCGCTTCATCCGCCGCACGCGCCAGAGGGTCGCTTTCAATCGCTCCGAACGCGCTGATGCCGCCGCGCCCCGAAGGAAACCAACGCACGCGCTCAATCGCGGCATAGAGTTGGCGTTTATCGGCGGTGAATTGTTGAAGCGCACCGACACCGCTGCGTGTGCGAATGATGGCAACAAGGTCGTTCGGCTGCATCTGTTCGTCAACGAATTTCTTTAACCCTTGTCGCACAAAATGCGCGCTCTCGAAAGACAAACCCAAATCATCCACGACGAGGGCGAACGTGCGCCGCACCTGTTCGGGACGCAACCGCGCGGGCGGCACAGGCACGCGCGGGGCGTTCTTGTCACGGCGTTCTTCAACGGGCGCGACGTTGGCAACGGCGGGAACGGTGTTGATATATGAAAAATTCGTAATCGGCTGCGGCTTGTTGTTTTCGTAAATCTCGAAATCTTCGGTTTGTAAATCCGTCACCAACTTGCCTTTTTTATCCGTCACGACGGCATCAATCTGTACGAGATTGGTCGTGATACGCACCACATCGTCATCGTCTTCATCAATACTTTGAGGTGCGGCAGTTGATTGCGTCTGTGACGACGGCGGTGGTGGAGGCGGCGAAGTTTGTGGCGGTGATGATTGTTGTTGCGCGCACAACGGCGCGATGTTTGAGGCGACAATCACTGTTTGGAGTATGAGGGATAAAGCGTATGTGCAAGGTTTGTAGTTCATGAAAAGATTTCCGGGTCGCTGGATTTTCTTGGAGTGAGTATGTAATGCTTTCGTACCTAAAAGACAAATCAAATTTCAGAGGTAACTAACGATGGCAAAGACAGCCGGAGCAGGCGACAATGTGCAGATACATTACACCGGAAGACTCGCGGGCGGCGAGGTTTTCGATTCAAGCGAAGGCGGCGAACCGCTCGAATTTCAAATCGGTTCGGGGGCGGTCATCGCGGGCTTCGACGAAGGCGTGCGCGGCATGAGCGCGGGCGACACACGCACCATCGAAATCGAACCCGAACAGGCTTACGGCGAACACATCGAAGCACTCGTCCGAAGCGTGCCGCGCGAAGGCATACGCCTTGACGCCGAACCGTTTGTCGGCATGAACTTTGAACTTCAACTTGCCGACGGAAACAGTTTGCCGATAACCGTCACCGAAGTTTCCGGCGATACCGTGACGCTTGACGCCAACCATCCACTCGCCGGAGAAAAACTGATTTTCGATTTGCGGCTTGTCAGTATCGGTTGAATAGAAATGAATGATGAATGAACAGCCTTCTTTTTCATTCATCATTCATTTCTATTCGTGCGGTTCGACGCCGAAGTAGCGTAACCATTCATCAGTTCCCTTAACCGTTTCTTCCCGCTTCATGTCCGGCTCATCTTCACGCTTCCCCGCCGTCGCTTCATCAAGCCGCCGCCGAAAATCATTACACCGCACCACATTCACTCCTGACCTTCGCACATAATCACCAAGCGCGCGGTCAGACGTGATGACATACATCGTCCGCCGCTCGCGCGTCGCGTCCACCATCTCTTTGATACGCGAATCGGCATCCGAATTCATGCGCGCATAGAACACGCGCACCCCGCGATACGTCGCACCGTCGGGGAAAAACGAATCCGCCCCGCCGTCAAACACCACATCAATCGTCACCCGCGCCCGCCGCTTAAACTCCGCCAAATCATCCATCACCGCCCGCCGCGCCAACGTCAAATCACGTTGCCACCCCGCGCGCGTCGCCATCAAATTATTGCCGTCAATCAGGTAAGACATAGAAGCAAAGGTGAAAATCGAAAGTCGAAGGTCGAAAGTGAAAGGCATCTGAAAAGAAAAAGCGAAAGTAGAAATATCGGCTTTGTTCCTACTTTCGATTTTCGATTTTCACCTTTCGCCTTTGCTTAAAATCCTGCGTCGTTAATGGATTTAATATCAACGGTCGCGGCGTATTTGCGGGCGACTTTTTCGATGTCGGTGCGTTTGCCGACGAGAACTAAAACGTAGTTATCGGTTGGAAAGTATTCCTTGATGATGCGGTTCGCGTCCGCCAACGTGAGGGCGTCAACGCGCTTGTACAAGTCGTCAATCTCGGTCGCGTCGAGGTTGAAAAATTCCAGTTCGGTAAGCTTCGCGGCGAGTTGGTCGCTGCTTTCAACGCGCGTCGGGAATTGACCTTTGACGTATCGTTTGGCAGATGTGAGTTCGTCCGCCGTGATGCCGTTCGCGTGGAGACGTTTGAGAATATCGAGAGCCATATCAATCGCCTTCTCAGTGGTTTCGTTGCGCGTGTAAGTGGTAATCGCAAACGCTCCGGGGACGAGTCGCTGGTCGAAATTTGAACGCGCCCCGTAAGTCAAACCGCTGTTGATGCGAAGTTCGGTGTTGAGCCGCGACGTGAAGCGTCCACCGAAAAGGGTGTTCACAAGGTCAATTCCAACGCGGTCTTTGTTCGTGCGCGCGACGCCGACATTGCCGATATAGAAAAATGTCTGTGTCGAATCCGGCTTGTCAACGAGCAACAAACGCTTGCCCGTCACGGGAGCGAAAGCGGTCAACGGCGTCGCGGCTTTCGCCTTCTTGTTCCACTTGCCGAAAGCGTTTGTGACCATCGCTTCCATCTCGTTTGTGTTGAAGTCGCCGACGACCGCGAGGATGACGTTCGACGGTGCGTAATAAGCGTCGTAAAACTTCACGATGTCGTCGCGCGTGACGGCGGCAAGCGTGCGTTCGTCGCCGCCCGTCGCGCGTGCGTAAGGGTGTTTGCCGTAAAGATAGGCGTTGAAGTAGTTGCCGATGACGCTCTGTGCCTCGTCTTTCGCGGCGCGCACCGCGTCTATGCGTTGGGCGCGAAGCTTCGCCACTTCCGCTTCGGGAAACGTCGGAGCAATCAATATATCGCTCAACAATTCCATTCCTTTGGCGATGTCTTTCTTGACGAATTCAGCCGCCCCCGTTGTGCCGTCGGGCGTCGCGGTCGCGCTCAAATCGCCGCCGATGAAATCGAGTTCGGATGAAAGTTGGTCGGCGGTGCGCGTCTTAGTTCCCTTTCGCAAAAGCCCCGCCGTCAAACTCGCCGTGCCTTCTTTGCCCGCAGCGTCGGCGATTGAACCCGCGCGCACCCGAAAGTTGAAACTGATAATCGGAACTTCGCGCTGCTCCATCAAAAGCACGGTCATCCCGTTCTGAAGTTTTACTTTCTTGACGGGCGGCAAACGAAACGCCGTCTCTTGCGCGTGAACCGGAGCCACGCCGATACACAGCATCAATGCGAACAACAAACTAATCGAACGCTTCATGGTTAATCCTTCTTGATAATTAAAATCAATTTTAGTGCGATTCATTTTAGGTAAAAACAATGTGGTGCTGCTTATGCTTCAGGTGAAGGAACAATCTTCCAAGAGATTACGCAACGGTCACTCGGCTTGAGTTTTTCGACGCGAAACATGACATAAAAATCGGAGTCACTATCTTTGACGTGAAGCAAGTAGATATGTCCCATCACAGCTTTCGTCACCCGTCCGTCAGAAGAGACTTCGTAGGACTCACCAGCCGTCCACCTCGTTTCGGGTGTTGATCCTTCGGGTCTGGCGAGTAGAATGGGGACAAGCTGAACGTCATCCCAACTCATCTCACCTAAGTCTTTAATGCGGCTCAAATTTTCCGAAACATTGAACCAGTCACTATCACCATCAATCGAAGTAGTCCCATATACGATGTCAAAGTAGTTCCGCGTTGTCTTCGCACCATCGCTTCTGATTCCTTGCTCGAAGCTGAACGCCGCTTTCCCGTAGCCTTGATGCTGGTCTTGATGCTTAATTCTCGAAAACAACACCACGCGCCGGAGGCTTGCCTGTTCATCAGGTGCGCCGCACACGGACGGCGCGACAGTCGCACCAAGCACGCACAACATCACAAGAGAAAAACAGAATTTATTCACCATCATCTTTATGCTCATCTTCCACTTTCTCTTTCGGCGCGCTCTCTATCTTCGCGTTCGCTTTGCGCCAAGCGACGAAGGACATAATCATTTTCGGCAAAAACCTTATCGGTTACAGCTTCAAATTCTTTTCGACGCCGTTCCTCTTCTTCGCGCGTGCGAACGGTCAAGGTATGACCATAAACATCCAGTTGCAGTTCATCACCTATCTTCCAACCAAGCGCATTCATAGCTTCTTGTGAAAGCAAAACGGCAGCCGAATCTCCGACACTCACAAGGCGTGTTGTAAAGTCTAAACGTGACATCAATCTACATCCTTCCTGTTATTTGTTTGCCGTCGCGTCTGCATCTTCCTTCGCCGTCGCATCGGGAATCAGTGTGGCGACGGTGCGGTTGCGGTCGGTGAAGTATTTGGCGGCGACACGCTGCACGTCCGCTTTCGTGACCTTTTGAAAATCCTGCGCGGCGGTTGAGAGTTTGCGGTAGTCGCCGAAGAACAGTTCATAAGAGCCGAGCGTGTTCGCTTTGCCGTTGATTGTTTTGAGTCCGCGATAAAAGTCGGCGAGCAAGATGTTTTTCGCTTTTTCGATTTCCGTGTCGGTCACAGTTTCTTTCTGCACGCGCGTGATTTCGTCGTATATCGCGGCTTCGACTTTCTCCGTTGCGACTCCGGCTTTCGGTTGCGCGAGCAGGATAAAGAGCGTCGGGTCGAACGCGAAACTCATGTCGGCATCAACCGAAAGGGCGAGTTGGTCTTTATCAACAAGGCGTTGATACATGCGCGAACTTTGCCCTTCAAAGAGAATCGTCTCTAAAACGCGCAAAGCGTAGTAATCGGCGTGCGCGGTTTCGGGAACGTGATAGCCGATCATCACTTGCGGCAGTTGCGCGAACTTCTTGACCGTCACGCGGCGTTCGCCGAGTTGTTCGGGTTCTTTCGTCGTGACCTTCGGCGGTGCTTCGCGCGAAGGGATAGGTTCGATGTACTTCTCCGCCAACTTGATGACTTCATCCGCCGTCACCGCACCGGCGACAACCATCGTCGCGTTCGACGGCGAGTAGCCCATCGCGTAGTGACGCTTCAAATCTTCCATCGTCCAGTTTTCAATATCAACCATCCAGCCGATGACCGGAAATTGATAAGGGTGCGCGGTGAAGGCGGCGGCACGCAGTTGTTCGTCGAGGATGCCCGTGTTGTTCGCATCAATGCTCGTGCGTCTTTCGCTCGTCACGACGCCGCGTTCACTCTCGATAATCTTCGGGTCAAGGCTCAAGTTCTGAATGCGGTCGGCTTCTAGGTCGAATACGAGTTCGAGAGCGGTGCGCGGCAAGAAATCGGTATAGACCGTGACGTTATCGGAGGTGTAAGCATTGTTCGACGCGCCGTTGGCTTCCATCACGCGGTCGAGTTCGCCCGCCCCGTATTTCTTCGCGCCGTTGAACATCATATGCTCGAAGAAGTGTGAAAGTCCGGTCGTGCCGGGACGTTCGTTGCGCGCTCCTATGCGATAGAAAATATAGAGCGCGACGTTCGGAATCGAGCGGTCTTCATGGACGAGAATCTTCATCCCGTTTTTAAGCGTGTGCGTTTTAACGTCGAGGTTTTGGGCGTGCGCGAGAGGCGGTGTGAGAGCGAACAATAAGGCGGCGATTGCCGCCGATGTGATGTGTTTCGTTAATTTCATAATGATTAATCGTAGAACTCGCTGCGATGTCCGATTCTGATGATTGTTACTTCGCGCGTCGTGTCATTGACTTCGTACCCGATGCGATAATCGCCGACTCGCACGCGCCACAAGCTTTCTTCGCTTTTGACTTTGAGACAACCGGCGGGGCGCGGGTCGTCGCCAAGCGCGAGCGCGGATTTGAGGATGCGATTTTTGATTGTTCTGTCGAAGCGTCTTAGCTCCCGTTCGGCTCGTGAAGTGATGACGACTTTATACATCTATCTCACCTTCGGCACGCATCTCGGTGACGACTTCCGACAACGGGCGGCGCGGCTCGTCTTTGCTTTCGTGATAGACGCGAGAGAGATGTAAATCTTCCATCAGTTCTTCGTATTCGTCTATCGGCATGATGACGGCGGTTTTGTGACCTTCAGCGTTGGTGATGAATTGTAAGTTGCGTGACATGATTCCTGTTCCTTCAAGCGCGGTTGATATGTGGAAGATGAAGTTTAGTTGACGGTAAAACGGTTTTGGTTTGCCTTCATTTACCGCTAAAGCGCGGCGTTCGTTTTTCACTGTAAGCCCGCACGCCTTCGCGCGCGTCTTGGGTTTGAAAGCAGCGGCGTTGGGCATCGGTTTCGTATTGAAGCATGTCCTCCAAATCCGCTCCGCTCGTGCTGTGATAGACGGCTTGCTTGACGGCGGCGACGGCGACTGGCGCGGCGTCGCGCAACCGTTCGGCGAGTTTGTAAGTCTCTTCTTCCAACACTTCATCAGGGAAAACGCGGTTGATGATGCCGAGACGATAAGCCTCTTTCGCATCGAACGTGTCGCCAAGGAAAAACAGTTCGCACGCGATGTTCGGCGGCACGATGCGCGGCAGGAAGAACGTCCCGCCCCATTCGGGATGAAGCCCGTAGCGCACGAAAGATTGCGTGAACTGCGCCGACTCCGCCGCGACTCGCATATCGCACGCAAGGGCGAGATTGAAACCCGAACCGGCGGCGATGCCACTGATGGAAGCCAGCACCGGCTTCGGCATCGAACGCATCGCCAACACCACGCGCCGCGCCGCTCCGAGTGTGCGCGTAAATTCGTCCGCCCCAAGTCGCTCATCCATCATTTCGCGCACGCGACCCATATCGCCGCCCGCGCAAAACGATTCACCCGCACCGCGCAACACCACGACGCGCACGCGCTCATCACGCCCCGCCTGCTCCATCGCTTCGGCTAAATCGCGCCGCATGTTGTGTCCGAGAGCATTGCGCTTGTCGGGACGGTTGATGGTAATCGTCGTGATGGAACGCTTGTGCGTCACTTGAATCAAAGGCTGTTCATCCATGATTATTTGTCGCTTTCGATTTGATTAGTGTTTGGAGGCGCGCAGAAAGAAGTTTCGCACGCGAGCGGAGATTATACATCTTGACAGCCGACAATCGCGGCGCGTAGGGTGTGCGTCCTTGAAAGAAGCACGGACACGAATCGTGTTTTGCGTTTTATGATATGACTCGCACACGCCGCTTCAACCGATTGAAAACACTCACACGGAGGCGCATCCGTTCTGGTGAACGGCGCGGTCTTCAAAACCGTTTGCGAGCTTGTGAGAGCAAGCTTGGGTGGGTTCGATTCCCACACGCTTCCGCCAAAAAGCAGTGGTCAGTGGTCAGCAGTCAGCAGTCAGTTAAAAACTGTTTGCTATCTTCCCTGACCACTGACCACTGACCACTGACCACTGACCACTGATGAAAAGTTGGATTGAACTCAACATGACGCCGGGCATAGGTCCTCGCGTTGCGGCGCGACTGCTCGAACGCTTCGGTTCGGCGGAGCGCGTGCTGTGCGCTTTGCGTGCGGAACTTGAGCCGATGAAGTTGCCGCCGGAAACGATTGAGTCAATCATCAAGCGTGAAAAACGCGAGGCGGCGGAAGTCGAGATTGACAAGGTTCGCGCGGCGGGCGGCGATGTGATGATTGTGGACGACGGAAGTTATCCCGCATTGTTGCGCGAAATTTCCGACCCGCCGATAACGCTTTATGTGAAGGGCGAGTGGGATGCGTGCATCAATCAACCGTGCGTCGCCGTCGTCGGTTCGCGGCGGTGTTCGACTTACGGCGTGAACGCGGCGCAGATGCTCGCGCGTGAACTCGCGGCGCGCGGCGTGACGATTGTTTCCGGTTTGGCACGCGGGATTGACGCGGCGGCGCATCGCGGAGCAATGGAAGCGGGCGGGCGAACAATCGCCGTGATGGGTACGGGACTCGATGACATTTACCCGCGCGACCATACGAAACTCGCGGCGCAAATCTTAGAAACAGGCGGCGCGCTCGTCACCGAGTTTCCTCTTGGGACACCGCCGATACCGCCGAATTTTCCGTACCGCAACCGTATCATCTCCGGCTTGAGTTTAGGCACGGTTCTCGTCGAAGCGACCGAGCGAAGCGGCTCTTTAATCACCGCGCGCCTTGCGATGGAACAGAACCGCGAAGTCTTCGCCGTTCCCGGCAACATCACTTCGCGCACCTCTTTCGGCACGAACTACCTCATCAAAGGCGCGGGCGCGAAACTCGTCCAACAGTGGCAAGACATCGCGCAGGAACTGCCGCCGGAAATCGCCGCCCGCATCTTGCCGCCGGAGTTGGGCGAATCCCAAACACAATCAAACTCAACCACCAATTCATCTTCAGAAACAGAACAACGCGAACCCGCAAACTTATCGGAGCATGAGCGCGTCGTGTGGGATTTGCTTTCGCCCGATGAACAAAAGCACATTGATTCGCTTATGCTCGAAAGCAATCTGACGATTGCGGAAGTGACCGCCGCACTGCTAGGTTTAGAAATGCGCGACGCGGTGCGAAGGCTTCCGGGCAACAGCTACGTTAAGAAATTGTAAGGCGTTGATTAAATCATCAATGACATTATTAACCGATTCATCAATCCATAAAGCCGAAACAAACTCGGAAGCCGCGTCTTTAATACGACTTTCTCCGATGCTTCCTGTCAATCAAATTCTCAACCATGATTGCTCGCGCGTGCTTCCCGATTTTCCTGCGGCATCAACCGATTTAGTTCTAACTTCGCCGCCGTATTTTCAACAACGCGACTACGGCGAACCGGGCATCGGCAGCGAGTTTAACGAAGACGATTACCTGCGAAATTTGCTCGATGTGTTCGGCGAGTGTGTGCGCGTCACGAAAGATACGGGAGCGATTGTCATCAATCTCGGCGACAAATATATAGACGGCGGCTTGTCGCTTCTGCCTTACAAGTTCGCTATCGAAGCGACGCGAAAATTTAACCTGAAACTTCTCAATCATCTGACTTGGGTTAAGCTCAACCCGACGCCGCGCCAAGACAAACGCAAACTCGTTCAATCCGCCGAACCGTTTTTCATCTTCGTCAAAAGTTCCAAATACACATTCAACCAAGACGCATTTTTAGAGCATCTCGACAAACCTAAAACCACGCCTAATGTTCGCGCGGGGAGCGGCATCGGCAAACGCTATTTCGAGTTAATAGAGTCTTCGGATTTAACGACGGACGAGAAAATCCACGCCAAACTCGAACTTGAAAAAGCCATCGCGGAAGTCAGAAGCGGCGACCTCGACGGCTTTAGAATGAAGATTCGCCACGTCCACGCCGAACCGTTCGGCGGTCAGGAAGGCGGGCGCAAAATCCAACTTGAACGACACGGCTTCACGATTATCCGGCTTCACGGGCAACGCATGAAAAAGGATGTTATTGAAAGTCCTGTCGAATCCATCAAAGGCAATCCGCACCGCGCCGTTTATCCGCTCTACGTCGTCCAGCAAATTATCAAACTCCTCACACATGAAGGCGACATCGTGCTTGACCCGTTTCTAGGCAGCGGGACGACTTGCCTAGCGGCAAAACTACTCAACCGTAATTACATCGGCATTGAAATCAACCGCGAATATGTATCCTATGCTGAATCGCGTCTGGCGGAAGTCGAAGGTAAGCGGGCAAAACAGTTGTTCGTATAGCAACATTCACATGACACCAAACGAAGTTCTTGAATAGACCTCTTGCAAAAGTCCCGTAGGGACTGACTGACAATAGCCCAGCGATTTATCGCTGGGAGCAATGTCGGAAGTTTCTCCAGTCCCGTAGGGACGACTGACCGGAGTTTCAAGTGTCCCTACGGGACACGGCAGGTTGTTCATCCTGTACCCAGCGATAAATCGCTGGGCTACTATCAAACGTCCCTGACGGGACGACTTATGCAAGAGGTCTATTTAATACGATTTGACTTTAATCGGTAATGTTCAAATGTTAGAGAGGCTGATGCTTGGCAAGTATAAAGTTTCATCGGCGCATCTAAATCAGCGAATCGAACATCAATAAATTTTCAATCGAAGTCTTGACAGAAATTTACAAGGACAACTAATGGCGAAGAACTTAGTCATCGTTGAGTCACCCGCGAAAGCGAAGACGATTAACAAATATCTCGGCTCTGATTATGTCGTGATGGCGTCGCTCGGTCATATCAAAGATTTGCCGGCGAAGGGTTTGGGCGTGGACATCGAACATGATTTCGCTCCGACTTACGAAGTCATTCCCGACGCTAAGAAGCGCAATAATAAACAGACCGTCGCCGCCCTCAAGAAGGCGGCGCGTGAAGCCGAAGCCATTTATCTGGCGGCTGACCCCGACCGCGAAGGCGAAGCGATTTGCCAGCACCTTGCGGAAGAACTCATACCGAAACGCTCGAAGACGCCGCACTATCGCGTGATGTTTAATGAAATCACGAAGCGCGCCGTGCAGGACGCTTTCCGCGAACCGAAGCAGATTGACGCGAACCTTGTTGATGCACAGCAAGCCCGTCGCGTGCTTGATAGATTGGTCGGTTATAAGGTTTCGCCGCTTCTGTGTAAGACCGTCGGCGGCAAGCTTTCGGCGGGGCGCGTCCAATCCGTCGCGCTTCGCATGATTGTCGAACGCGAACGCGAAATCGAAGCTTTTACGAAAACCGAATACTGGACGATAGTTGCCAACCTCAGCCACGATGCGCCGCCCGCGTTCGATGCGCGCCTCGTTCGTGTCGGTGAACAGACAATCAAGTCGGGCAACTTCGACAACGAAACGAAGCCTTCCGAACTTCACATCAAAAAGGAAGATCAGGCGCGCGCACTCGTCGAAGAAATCGAGCGCGAGCGTTTTCGCGTCGCGGAAGTGATGACGAAGGAACGCAAACGCAACCCCGTGCCGCCGTTCACCACGTCAAAACTTCAACAGGAAGCGGCGCGTAAATTAGGCTTCTCCGTCAAGCGCACGATGCAGACCGCGCAGCGTCTTTATGAAGGCGTCGAGATGGGCGGCGAAGGCTCTACGGGACTTATCACTTACATGCGAACCGATTCGACGCGCGTTTCCGATACCGCACTTGGGGAAGTGCGCGATTTTATCGGTGGTAATTACGGCGCGAATTATCTGCCGGAAAAAGCGATTCACTACCGCTCGAAAAAAGACGCGCAGGACGCGCACGAAGCGATTCGCCCGACCGACGCGACGCGCACGCCCGATTCCGTCGCGCGCTTTTTACAACCCGACGAGATGCGTCTCTACCGTCTCATCTGGCAACGCTTCGTCGCGTCGCAGATGACGCCCGCCGTGTTCGACCAGACGACGATTGACATCGAAGCCGGACGCTTTCTGTTTCGAGCGAGCGGGGCGGTGCAAAAGTTCGACGGCTTCCTGCGCGTTTATGAAGAAGGGCGCGACGAGAAGAACGAGGAAGACGAAGAAGCGACGCGCAAGCTGCCCGTCGTCGGCAAAGCGGACGAACTTCAACGCAACACCGTCACGCCGGAACAACATTCGACCGAACCGCCGCCGCGTTTTTCGGAAGCGACGCTCGTTAAAATGCTCGAAGAAAAAGGCATCGGGCGACCTTCGACTTACGCCGCGATTATCCAAACGATTCAAGACCGCGAATACGTCGAACGTCACGAAAGCAGATTCTATCCGACGGGTTTAGGCACGACCGTCAACGATTTACTCGTCGCCAGTTTCAATGATCTATTTAATGAAACTTACACCGCGCGTATGGAGCAGGAACTCGACGACATCGGCGAAGGCAAACTGAAATGGACGACCGCCTTGCGCGATTTCTACACGCAATTCGAGCGTGACCTTGTGGTCGCCGAACAGCAGATGAAAGACAAGCGCGGCGAAGCGATTGCCACGAACGAGAAGTGCGATAACTGCGGCGCGGGGATGGTCAAAAAGTTCGGACGCTTCGGTGAGTATCTCGCGTGTTCAAATTATCCCGAATGCCGAACGACGCGCGAAGTCGCCAAGCCCGCGTTTGTGACCGAATCGAACGGCGCGAAAACCATGTCGGCGGATGCGGACGCAGAAGGCGCGACGCAAGAGGAAACATGCGACTTGTGCGGCAAACCGATGGCTCTCAAACGCGGACGCTTCGGGCAGTTCTTAGGCTGCACGGGCTATCCCGATTGCCGCAACATACGCAAGATTTCCCGTAGCGGAGCGGTCGCCGCCGCACCCGTGCCGCTTGACGAACTGTGTCCGGTTGACGGCGCGAACCTCGTGCGTCGTCAAGGTCGCTTCGGTGAATTCATCTCATGCTCGAACTATCCGGCGTGCAACTTTATCAAGCGCGAAACGACGGGCGTGGCGTGTGACAAGCCGGGATGCAAAGGCGAGTTGCTGGTTAAGAAGTCGAAGCGCGGCAGATACTTTTACGGTTGTTCCGAGTATCCGACGTGCGACGCGGTGTACTGGGACAAGCCTGTTTCAGAATCATGCCCGCAGTGCAACGCGCCGTTTTTACTGGAGAAGAAGAACAAGAAGGGTGAAACGATTCGCGTCTGCGCGCGTGAGGATTGCGACTTCCAGATGGAAGCACCACCCGTCATCACGATACCGGAAGTCACTACGCCGCCAACGGATAGAAGTCCGATTGGAACACCGATCAGCTAGCTTAGGTCATCACAAAATTGGTGTGGAGATAATTATTATGTCACGACGCAAAACCAATCCGGTGCTTGAAGTCGAAACAGAAGATGACTTACAAGAAATCACAAAAGATAACGCTTCGCCGCTTGTGCAACATTTGCGAAGCAGCTGGCGCGAACGTGCGGCGAGTGGAGAAAAGCTGTTGACAACCGATGAAATCAACCGCGAAGTCCGTCGCATCCGCCACGGAGATAAAGCCGCCTGATGAGCAGTCGGCTAATCCGAACGTATGTTGATGTCGGTATTATCATCGCCGTCATGCGGCACAAAGACCCGGCGAGGCGATTAGCCGCGCTTGAAATCCTCACCGACCCTGCACGCACGCTTATCTTTTCTAACGTCCATCGTTTAGAGTTGATTCCACAAGCAATCAAGCTTCGTGATAAAAGACAAGTCACCGATATTAACGAAATAGTAGCTTCCGGTGAATGGTATGAAATCAGCGACGCTACTTTCAACGCCGCGATTAGCATCATGGCAAATGTCACGGACACGCTGACCGCCGCCGATGCGTTGCATATCACCATCGCCCTTGAATCGGGTTGCGATGAGTTTATTACCACCGAAGATACGCGCAAACCCTTATACCAAGTTCGCGGCATCCAAGTTCTTCGCTTCACTTAAACAATCTTACCAAGTACGCCGCAAAGCGCAGTTCGCAAGTTCATAGAAAAAGGGGACGCAGAATTTTGTTCGCGTTCCCTTTTTCGTTGTCCAAACTTCGCGTTCACTTCATCACTTCAAACTCGAAATATATCGTCTTGCCGCGAACGATGAAGCACAGATACTGCTCCCAGAAACGGCGCAGGAAACGAAGGCGCGGAAAGCGGTTGTGCGAGTTGACGAGGATTTGAAAGCCGAGCAGTCGCCAGAGTTTGAGCATCGTGACGCGAATCAAAACGGGGCGCAAACGGACGTGACTGTAAAAGCCGAAGTCGGGGCGGTCGCCCGTGAAGTAGCTGAAAGATTCGGTGGTTAGGTGGCGGTGATGCGTCGGGTCTGTGTAGGAAGCGATGTCGGAATAGTGGGGCGTGTCGAGGCGTATGACCGCGCCGGGTTTGGCGATGCGGTAGAGTTCGGCGACGACAATCATCACGTCGCGGACGTGTTCGATAACCTGATTGCCGATGATTAAATCGAATTCGTTATCGGGAAACGGGTACGGCGTTGAGTCTAAATCGTGGATGATGTCGGCGTCGGTGTGCGGGTTGTTGTCAATCCCGATTGCGCCCGGCGTTTTGTGCGTGCCGCATCCGATGTCTAAAATTTTCATCTGTCCAAAGTTCAACGCGAATCAAGGGTTGAGTCTGTTCTGTCTTCAGCTGCGGTAGCAGCGACAAGAGGGTAGCCCACAGTGAAGGCGAAGCCGCAACTGTGGGAAGAATGTAGAAAGATATTTCAAGCTACGGTAGTAGCGGCAGAAATCATCAGCAAGCGGTTCTCATCTAGGCTATCTTACGCTGCTACCGCAGCTTGAAATTTTGGTATCGCTTAAACCCACAGTTGCGGCTTCGCCTTCACTGTGGGCTACCCTCTTGTCGCTGCTGCCGCAGCTAAGAAACATGGCAATCGAATCTCTTACCCTTGATTCGCATAGTTATCATCAGGGTTTTAGTTTGCCCTGTGCGCCTCATAATGCTCGCCTTCCGCCCACATCGAGCCATCTTCGTAAAACTCTTTTTTCCAAATCGGGACGGTGCGCTTGAGTTCTCGGATTAACCATTCGCACGCTTCAAACGCGGCGCGGCGATGCGGGGCGGCGACGGCAATCACGACGCTTGTTTCACCGATTTCAACCTGTCCGGTGCGGTGGACGATGCCGACGTGCGCGATGTCGAACTTGGCGCGGGCTTCCTCTACGATGCGGCGCAGTTCGCGCAATGCCATTGGCTGATACGCTTCATAGACGAGATACAGTGTGCGCTTATGAGCGCGCGTGTGTTCGCGGACATAGCCGTCAAGCGTGACGGTCGCGCCGCATGTTGGCGGGACGATGCGACGCGCGACGGATGAAATGTCAATCGGTTCAAGGGTCAATTCGTAAAAGTCTGATGAAGTTGTTTTCAATTCCATATTTGAGATTGAAGATTTCAAATTTCGGAAGTCAAGTTCCGCCGCTCACGGGCGGGAAGAACGCGATTTCATCATCGCTTTTGAGCATCGTATGTTCATCGGCGTATTCACAATTAACGGCGATGAGCAGGGAGCGTCCGAAGCGCGCGAGTTCGGGATATGTGGCGAGCATCTCGCTTTTCAGCGTACCGACGGTCGAGTTGGCGGCAATTTGAATTTCATGTTGCGACGCGCCCACGATGTCACGCGCCGCCCCGAAAAAGAGTATGGAGACGGAGAGTTTAGACGGCATTGATGCTTTGATTTCATTGTTCATCCGATAGGGAAATTCTTGCCGGAATGCCCGTTGGTTTTAGCGACACCATGCACGCGGGCGCGTTCTTCATAACCCGAAGCGGCTTGTTTCAACATGTCGCGGATGCGCGTCAGACGCCCGACGGTCGAGCGCATTTCCAAAAGTTCGAGCTTGATTTCGGATTCTATTTCGAGTGCGGCGGCGATGAGAAACGACAACCTTTCGGGGTCGGCTTCCGGCAAGTCGGGCAGCATCGCGCGTTCGTTATTGAGTGAACGCATCGCGCGGGCGATACGCATAAAAAGGTCTGTGACTTCGCGTGCGCGGGCGTTGAGTTCCGCGTCGTCTTCCGCGTCGTCTTCAAAGAACGACGGGCGACCGACGAGGTATGAATCGCCGCGTTCGACGTATTCGTCAATGTGATAACGGATGATGCCGACGGTGATGATGTTGGCGCGCCCGTCGGGTTGCTCTTGGGCTTCGACGATTTCCGCGACGCAGCCGACGTGACCGACGGGCGGCGTTCGCGCGTCGGATTCGCCCGCGTCGAAATAAGAGATGCCGATGAAATCGTTTCCGGCGCGGGCGTCTTTAAGCATCTCTTGATAGCGCGGCTCGAAGATGTGAAGCGGGAGCGGCACACCGGGAAACAGCGCAATCGGTAACGGGAATAATGGCAATTCGCGGACGCCGCGAACACGGTCAAAAGCTTCGGTCATACGTTTAAGAGGTGAGAGATTAAAGGGTGTGTATTGGCGGCGGGAACGGCATCGCTTGCTGGTATGTTGTCCGCCGTTGCTTCGTCAATTATCCTGTCGTCCACCGTCGCGCCGTCGGTCTTTGGTTCATCAATTATAGGTTCGCCCGTTAAACGGTCGCCTGTTTTTGCTTCGCTAATCACGGCTTCATGCGCCGTCACTTCACCAAGCTTTACATCATCGGGCTTTGCTTCATCAATCGTTTCCGCATCGAGACGGGCGGCGATTAAGTCAACGATTTTTTCGGGTGCTTCCTGCGCGAGGGCGAGGCGTTTGGCTTCGATGATGAGGGCGGCGATGTCTGCGGCGCGCGTCGAGAAACGATTGTCACGCGATACGAGGTCTTCGATGATGCGGCGTTCACGCTCATACCGCGTCGTGTTTTCATCGAGTCCGGCGGCGACGGCGTATTCAACCGGCACGGTCTGATTTTTCATTATGACGTGAAGGGCGCGTGTGTGCGCGTGTGTTTCAGCCTGCAAAAGGTTGAGGTTGAGCAGCGAACCTTTGAAGCCGAGATGCCCGCGCAAATTGATTTCGATTATCGGGGCGAGAGCGTCGGAGGCTTCATCGTGAACGCGGGCTTCGCGTTTGATTTGCTCAAGCGCGGCTAAGTGCATCGCGTCGGGGTCGTCCGCACCGGAAACGTCGAAGGTGATACGTTGGAGTTTGCGTTGCGCGTAGTCCTGTATGTATTCGACTTTTGCTTGCCGCGCGTCGTCCACTTCGACAAGATAAAAGCCGCGCTCCTCGCGGTACTCATCGGTCGAACACCATTCGGGCGAGCCGGGATTGAACGCCCAGTTATCGAGTTCAAAACGCTTGTGCGTGTGACCGAGCGCGACGTAATCAATAAGTTCGCGCAACTCTTTCAAACGCGCGACGGAGAGAGCCGGAATCGGGCGACCGAGTTGACCTTCGACATCGGTGTGAAGCATGAGGATGTTAAATCGTTCGGGGTCACGCGCTTCCTTCAAAGCATCGGCAAGCAGAGGCAGGGCGTGATTGGCACTCATGCCGTACCAGTGCGAGCCGAAGATGCGCGCGTTTTTGATGTCAATGTACCAACCCGCGCGCTCCTCGTCGTCCCATGCTTGGCTTTCGCCGCCTTCCGTATTAACGGGTTCGAGCAGTTTGATAAGTCGCCACTTCGACAGTGAACGCAGCCAACTGTGGTCGGTCACGACATCGTGTTTGTCGTGATTGCCTTCGATAACGATGACCGGAATATCGGCATCGCGCAAAGCCTGAAGACCGATCATCGCGTGATTCATGGTTTGCGAATCAACCGTGCGTGAATTGAAAAAGTCTCCGGCGATGAGGACGAAATCAACCCTCCCGCCGATGGCGTGGCGCGTCACAATGTCGTACCACGCGCGGGCGAAGTCCTTTGTCCGCTCGTCCAAATTGTAACGGCGACAACCGAGATGCGTATCAGCGAGATGGAGAAACTTCATCGAAAATCTTCGGGGTAAAGCGTGCTTGGTAAAGCCTATGAAGCGGCGATATTTACGAGTTTAAGTTTTGATTATCATCACGCCTCTCCGATTTGAAATATAAAATTTGAAATTTCAAATTGAAGGGAAACCGATGTGATGACGAGATTTTGCGCGCCGTCATTATACGATAGCCCGCGTGTCGTAAGCATCACACGGGCGTGCGACCGAACTCGCGCAAGAGCGGCGCGAGGCGTTCGATGACGGAATCGTGCGCCGCGCCGTTGGTGGCGACGATGCCGTTGTGATTCCAAACGTCGGGGGTGTTGTAGTTGTAAGGCGTGCCGAACAAATCCGTCAGCGTCCCGCCCGCTTCGCGCAGGATGGCTTCGGGGGCGCATGTATCCCACTGCTTCGAGCGCGGAGAAAGGTGTATGTACAAATCGCATTCGCGTTCGACGATGAGACCGATTTTCACACCGACCGAGCCGCGCTGTGTTTCGCTTTTTAAGCCGAGCCGTTCGACGACTTCGGTCATGCGCGGGCTGCGATGCGAACGACTCGCGGCAAGGTGCATGTCGCGCAAATCGCGTTTATCCGAAACGTGAAGCTGACGCGCTTCGCTTGTGCCGCGCTGTGTCCACGCGCCGGAATGTCGGGCGGCGTAGAAAAGCACATCGTCAATCGGTTGATACACGACTCCGAGCGCGGGTGTGCCTTCAACGGTCAAACCGATTTGGACGGCGAAGTCGCCGTTGCGATTGATAAAGCCGTTTGTGCCGTCAATCGGGTCAATCATCCAGACGCGCGATTTGGTGAGGCGCGCGGTCGTGTCGGCGGTTTCTTCCGACAGCAAACCGTCATCGGGAAACGCGCCAATGAGGGACGGGACGATGACGGCGTTGGCGGCATAATCGGCTTGCGTCACGGGTTCGTCGTGTTTGTCTTTGAGTTGAATGTCGAGCGGCGTGTCGTAGAAATTCATCGCCGCGTGTCCGGCGAGGTGCGCGAGTCGAATCGCGGTTTCGAGTTCGCGGGTCAGGTTTATGGTTGTGCTTGTCGGTTGCGGCGTCACGTTCGGTTGTGGCTCTTTTCTGCACCGCGCATAACAGGTTTAATTCAAACTTTTGTTTGGTGCGCTGACTGATTTAAGGGTTAAGGCATTTAAGCTGATGTCTAATAAGCTGGTTTCTAAACGCTTTTCATTGTCCCGAAGGGACTTCCGATACTAGCCCAGCGATTTATCGCTGGGGATGAGGGTAATCAAATTTTCAGTCCCGTAGGGACGGCTGACAGACAAGATTTCAGCCGTCCCTACGGGACTTCATTTCCATTCTCGACTGTTCCCAGCGATAAATCGCTGGGCTAAATTCAAGCGTCCCTAACGGGACGAAAAAGTAACCTGAACATCAAGCGTTCAAGCTAACACAGACAAACACGCAACATAAAACGCGCCGCGCGACTTCTTTGATGAAAGTCGCGCGGCGCGTCTGTGTATCGGTGATAAGCCGTAAAGTGTCGCTTTAGTAACGGCGATAGTTGCGGCGATAACGATTGTTGCGATTGCGGCGTTTGTTGATGTAATAACCGGCGGTTGTGCCGCCGCCGCCGATAAGTCCGCCGATAGCCGCGCCTCTGCCGCCGCCGACCGCCGTGCCTAATCCCGCGCCGAGTGCCGCGCCCGAACCGATGGTGGCGATAGGCTTGCCATAACGACCGAGACGATTGCGGTCACGCTTGTTCTTCAACAGCCATGCGGTTGTTCCCGCGCCGCCGCCGAGCAACGCGCCCGATGCCGCACCGCGTTTGCCGCCGATGAGCGCGCCGACTGCCGCGCCCAAGCCCGTGCCTGCGCCAGCCGAAAGCGCGGCGCGTGTTTTAGGTCCGAGACGCGAACGGCGACGTTCCTGCGCGAAACTCGCGGGGGCGGCGAGTAGAAGGATTAAAAACAATCCGATGACGGAAACAAATTTCTTATTTGACATGATGCTTGTACGCTCCAAAACTTGAATTTAAGTCGTGACGTTCGCTTATGTAGGAAGAGAGGACAAACGCCGAATGTATGTTGATGAGCTACTTGGCAAACATCGTGCCTCGAATCGAACGGCGCGGCGGGTCTTAGTTTTTCGGACGATAAATAAGCTGACTAACATGGGGCTTGCACGATACGGTATTTCGATTTGCACGATATGGAGTTTCAGCGCGTTATTAAGTTTCGTTCGGGAGTTTGTAGGTTTAATAAAGCTTTAGACGCTGGAGAATCCCGGAACTTTTGGGATGCGGTAATGCTGCCGGAGACGCACAAGGGAAAAGCATAACGCCGTCGGAGACAGCGGCGTTATGCTTGATTAGTGATTCGACCGTTTTGCTTGTGTTACCTGCCGCGTTTGGCGGCGGCGGTTTTCTTCGCGGCGGAGGCACTACCTTTCGCTGAAGATTTTTGCGCCGCGCCTTTAGTGGCGGTCTTGGCGGCGGTTGTCTTGGCAGCCGTCTTCTTTGCGCCGCCGGGTTGCGATGTTTTAGTCGCGGTGTTCTTCGTTGCGCCCTGCTTCACCGCGCCCTTTTTGGCAGTGCTTTTCTTCGCCGTATCCTTAATCGCCCCGCCTTTTTTGGCACTGCCTTTCGCCGGACTCACACCGCCTTTAGTTGCGGTCTTGGTCGCGCCTTTAACCGGAGATTTGGCGGGAGACTTCGCCGCCGCTTTGGTGGAAGCACCTTTAGCGGCGGACTGTTTGCCACTTGATGCCGCCTTGCCACTCAATGCCGCTTTGCCGCCCGATGCGGCTTTGGCTGGCGCGGCTTTGGTTGAGGAAGCTTTGGATGTTGTTACCTTTGCGGCGGCTTTACTCGCGCCCTTGCTTGCAGCTTTACCTGCGCCTTTGCTTGCACCTTTACCCGCGCTCACGCTTGCGCCCTGTGACGCGGCGGCTTTACTACTGCCGCCCGCGCTTTGCTGCGACGACTTGCCGGATGACTTCGATGCGGTATTCACGTCGGATTTCGCCGCCGCTTTGGTGCTTGAAGTTTTGCCGCTCGAAGTCTTTGTTTCGCTTGCCGCCGCGCCGGGTTTCGTCGCGCTCTTGGTGGCGACTTTCGATGCTTGCTTGCCGCTTGCTTGAGTTACTCCGGTCGCGCGTCCGATGGCTTGCCCGCCGCGACTCGCGCCCGTATCGCTTTCATTATCACTGTTCGCTGAACGGCTTCCGGCGCGCGGCGGGTGTCCGTCGCCGGTCGTCGTGCTTTCTTCGTCATCATCTCCGGTCGTGGTGCTTGCTCCCGAAGCATCGCCCAACAAAATACTGCCGCCGTAATCAATCGTGGCGCGGTTATCACTCGCGCCCTGCATCGCGGTCGGAGAATCGTTGTCTTTGCGAAGTTCGCTGTCCATTTGCAAGTCGAGTTGAGCGGCGTCACCGCTTATGATTTGGTCGTCATCTTGCTCCGCCATGTTCGTGTTGCTCCTTGTGATATGTGGTTGGAAAAGAGCCAACCGTGTGTGGTGAAAAAGCTATCGTGTGTCGCATTTGACACTCATGCTTGCGGCGGAGAATAGCATAACTGCGCGTCTTGGCAACGGGTAATTTTCAACTCGATTTCTGGCATGACGGACACAAAACATAGTGGCGATTGATGCGGTGTGACGCGACGGATTGAATGTCACAGACAAGGGTTTTTGCGGCGCGCGTGGCGGGCAAGTTTGCTTCGCAGGATGAATGCTTTTATCTTGGGTCGGCTATGAATGAACTCTCTTCAGCGGTCGCGGTATTGACGGCGATGATTACGCCCGCCGTGTTGATTTCGGCGTGCGGCACAATGATTCTTTCGACTTCACATCGTCTGGGGCGCGTCGTTGACCGCGTGCGCGCCCTCTCCGACCGCTTCGAGGAAATCGCCCACACGAGCGGCGACGATGCGGCGAATCTCGAACTGTTCGACGAACGCCGCGCCGTTATCTTCGACCAGTTAGACCGTCTTATCGCCCGCGCCCGTTTGCTTCAAAAGTGTATGACGATTTTCTACACGGCACTCGGCGTCTTCGTTTTGACAAGCGTGCTGATTGGCATCGTCGTCGCCACGGGAACGAGTTATACATGGCTGCCCGTCGTCGCCGGACTCGGCGGGGCGTTGTGTTTATTTTACGGCAGCGTGCTGCTTATCATCGAAGCCCGCATGAACCTGCGCGCTCTTGGGTCGGAACTCGATTTCATCTGGCATCTCAACACACGACTCGCACCGGAAAATCTGGTCGAAGAACATGACCGCCCGTCAGGTTCGCGTCTCGCGCGCACAATGCAAAACGTGCGCGAACATCGTCTTAAAATGTCGGGAAGCAAATGACGGTCTCATTTTGCGTGGTAAAGTATTTTGCGGCTGTGCCGCCCGATGTGCGGTGAGTCATAGACTCACCGCAAGCCCTTTCCCAACTTCTTCGAGGCTATGCTTCAAACGGGCGGCGTAGCCGCGACATTTATTTCACACGGGACGAAAAGGCACAGCCTTTCCGCACATCGGGCGGCACAGCCGCAAAACTGCGTATAAAAGAGATGGAAACCGTGACTTCATCACACACAGCATCGCGCATTCACGCCCCCGCGTATCGCGCGCTCTACGCTTCCGGCGAACTCGCGCGACGTGTCGAAGCCCTCAATGCACTGCTCGCGCGATGCACCGTTTGCCCGCACGATTGTCTTAACAATCGTCTGGATGATGAGCGCGCCGTGTGCCACGCGGGACGATTGGCGGCGGTGTCGTCATACACCGCGCACTTCGGGGAAGAACCGCCTCTGGTCGGGACGAAGGGCGCGGGCAACATCTTTTTCGGCAACTGCAATCTGCGCTGTGTGTATTGTCAAAACTTTCAGATTTCGCAAACGCATAAACAACAACGCGCAAACGAAGTCACCCCCGAACGTCTCGCCGCGATGATGATGGAACTCGCGGGGCGCGGTTGTCATAACATCAATTTCGTCAGTCCGACGCACTACGCGCCGCAGATGGCGCACGCGGTTTTGCTTGCCGCCGAACAAGGGTTAAATCTCCCTATCGTCTATAACACCAATGCTTATGATTCGGTCGAAGTCTTGAAACTTTTGGACGGCGTGGTTGATGTGTATTTGCCGGATTTGAAGTACGCGGATTCAAACGACGGGTTGATGTATTCAAAGGTGCGCGGCTATACGGAACACGCGCGTGCCGCAATCGGGGAGATGTATCGTCAGATGGGCGATGAGCTTGTCTATGGTGAAGACGGCTTGCTTAAACGGGGCTTAGTGATTCGTCTGCTCGTGCTGCCGAACGACCTCGCAGGTGTGCGCGAATCCTTGATGTGGATACGCGAAAGCTTGAGTCCGCGCGTCGCCGTCTCGCTGATGGCGCAGTATTACGCGACGAACAAAGCGGCGACTGATGAGCGTTATACGCTTCTTTCGCGCCGCATCACGGAGCGCGAATGGATGCGCGCGGTTGAGGCTCTGGAAGATTGCGGGATGGAAGAAGGCTGGATGCAGGAATACGATTCGGCGGCGCACTACTATCGCCCGAATTTCGATGACCGCGATGTGCCGTTTAAGGATATACGGGATTTTGAAGGTTGACGGAATAAGACTTTAACCACAGAGACACAGAGAGCAAAGCACAGAGGCACAGAGAAAACTTTTCTCTGTGCCTCTGTGGTTAAAAACCGCCTCACAAAGCTACCCGATTTTAATTCCAATCGCTTCTAAAAACTTGGTCGGGCGGTCGCCGCCGATCATCGCAAAAATGTAATCGTTCGGGATGCGGGCGCGTTCTTCCTTCGACCGCGCGCTCATCAGGACGACTTCCGTGTCGCTTATCTCTTTGATTCCCGTGCCGAAGAAAACTTTGATTTTGCCTTCGTCAATGCAGGTGTAAAGTTGACGCTTGTTGCCGAACTTCAAATCGTTTTTGAGGTCGCTGCGAATCACGAGTGTGACCTCGTTCATTTCGGCTTCGGGTCGGAAAGTTATCCGGTCGCCGTCGCGGTAACACACCAAATCAACCGCCGCTTCAATCGCGGAGTTTCCCGCTCCGACGATGATGACGCGGCGTTTCATGTAGGCGCGCGGGTCGGCGAGTTTGTATTGAACTTTGTCCTGTGTCGTCATGCCTTCGCGCTCAACCCGCATGTCTTCACCTTTAACGCCCAATTTCATCGGTGTGCCGCGATTGCCGATGCCCAAGATGACGCGGCGGGCGGTGTATTCGACTTCCGAACCGCTCAAACGCTGAAGGGTTTTTACGGTAAAGTAATCGCCGTCTTCCATAGGCTTGACGGCTTTGCAACTCTCTTCTTCGTTGACCTGAACCTTCTCTTTCTCCAACGCTTCTTTCCATGATGAGAGAATCATTTCGCGCTGTTTGCCTTCGCCTTCGACGTTAATCGGTGACGTGGATTTCATCGAATCGGGTTTGAAGAATACGTACTTGTTTGCCGGATAAGCTTCGATGGTCGAAAGAATTTTGTCCTGTTCGATGGCGATGTATGAAAGATTCGCACGCGCGGCGGCAATCGCGGCGGAGACTCCGGCGGGTCCCATACCGATGATGGCGACATCGTACTTTGCCGAACTTCCGTTGCCGTTGGTCGCGGGGTTAGTGCCTTGTAATTCCTCTTTGATGTGAGCAATGACGTTCGCGCCTTCGTTGGCGGCGTTCTTGATGAGCGGCGTGCCGGACACGTCACCGATGATGAAGCAGCCGGGAACGTCGGTCATAAATTCGGCGTTACGCGCCGGAACTTTGCGCTTCGGTATGCGCTTCGTCGTGCCGATGACGATGCACGCTTTCGGGTTGACCGGGCATTCGACTTCGCACGCCGTGTCTTCCATGCACTGGTCACGCGCGACGACCGCCGAAATGCCTTTGATGATTTGCAAGACGCCGTGCGGACACGCTTCGACGCACGCATAACAACCGATGCAGCGTTCGGGGAAAATAATCGGATGCGGGTAGTCGGGTCCGTCGGGGTCGAGTCGTTCGCGTTCGGCTTGCGTGATGCGTTCGGGTGCGGCTTTGGTTGCGACCTGTTCGCCCGCCGCGCCGTTGCCGTTGGCGAAGCCTGAAATTAAGCTTCGTTCGCGCCATGTATCGCGCAGAGTCCAACCCGCGCCCGCGAGCAGTAATGCGACCGCGATGCCGCCCCACGCCGGAACGGACAAGCCGCCGTAAAGCGTTTGGCGCGGGGCGAGCGAAGCGGCGGCGAACCATAATGCGACGACGAGAACGAGAGATGCGACGGCGATGATAAGGTGTGTTCTTTTCATGGCTTGAGATGTTTGGTTGGATTGGTTTAACGGAAATCAAACGCAGAGAAGCGCAGAGTTGCCGACGCGGAGAACCGCAGAGAAAACCGTCTTCACTCTGCGCGACTCTGCGTCGGCAACTCTGCGTTTCTCTGCGTCAATGCTTTTCATAATCCGGGTGCGACGTGCGCGGCGACGGCGGTGTTGGCGTTCGTCGGAGTTTGCCGCGCGATGTTGGTCTGGTCGCTCATCAGACCCGGATTCCAGTGGCGTTTGTCGGCACTGTGTTGGACGTG
>JBGTMR010000240.1:0-2783 GCA_041743485.1 Pyrinomonadaceae bacterium | reverse complement strand
TCTATGAAGTATGTGCCGATGCGGTTTCCAACGCCGCGCGAACCGCTATGGAGCATCAGCCACACACCTTCGCTTTCATCAAGGCAGACTTCGATAAAGTGGTTGCCCGTTCCCAAAGTGCCGAGATGGTTGACGCGCTGTTTGTGTGCAATCTTCGGGTGCGCGGTGACGATTGCCTTATAGCGTTCGTCCAAGCTTGCCCACGTTGCGAGATTCTCGACGGGCGGATTAGCCCACGCGCCGCGATCACTTTCGCGTCCGTTGTCGGTGCGCCCGTGCGGAACCGCCGCTTCAATCGCCGTGCGAATGTTGTGTAAGTTGTCGGGCAAGTCGCGTGCGTTCAAAGTCGTATGCACCGCCATTACTCCACAACCCAAATCCACACCGACCGCCGCCGGAATGATTGCCCCGCGCGTCGGAATGACGCTGCCCACCGTTGCGCCGATGCCCCAGTGAACGTCGGGCATCGCGGCGACCCACTTGTGAATGAAGGGAAGCGATGCGACGTTTTTCAGTTGCGCTTCCGCCGCCGCTTCGACGGGTACGCCTTTCGTCCACGCTTTAATCGGTGCGCCGTTTTCGGTTTCGATGACGTTGTATGTTCGTTCGGTCATGATGCTGTTACCTCGTGTGAATGGAAAAGTAGTGACGACAAAGATTGATGAAACGTGTTACGCGCTCTGCCCTTGAGCTACCGCCCCGCATTTGTGTTATGGAGCGACCGGGAATCGAACCCGGAACCTCGGACTCCAAAGGTCATGTAGTTCCAACGGCATTCGTCACCGAAAGTTATCAAGTGAACCGCGACGACAAGGTTATGAGGAAACACTTTTTCCGATGCTCTGTTCCTGAGCTACGACGCTTCATGCCGCGCCGTCCGGGACTCTCACCCGGAGACCTTCGGAGTTACGATGTAGTTCCGCTCGACATTCGTCGCGGCAAGTCAAAAGTTAAGAGGTGACAAAAGTTGCGAAGACGTTTAGAAAGCAAGTCGTTAAACCCGCCGGGTATCGAACCCGCTGCCCGCACCCGTAAAGGTGCGGACAGTTTCAGTGCCATGTAGTCCTCACGGGCATTCACCTCTTGTGTGATTCGTTTTTTTAGCGAAGCCGACAAGATTTTATTGAGACCGATACATGTTGTAGATGTAGTCCCGAATAGCATTCGGCTTCGCCTACTCGTTCACAGTTCAATCGCTTCGACCGCGTTTAGCCAGTGTTCGCGTGTCGAGCGTCCGGCGGCGAAATCGGCAACCACGTCGAACACCGCATCACTGAAGCCGCCGATGTTCATGATGTCTTGACGCTCGGCTGCCTGCGTCGTGCCGTAAGGCTGTATGTCGAGGCAGACCATGCGCGCCTGTGGATTACGATTCTTAAAACGCTCCCATGCTTGCATCGTCTCGGTGCGACTGCCGCCGAACTGCCCGTAAGAAGGCGCGTCGAGCCACGATTCATTATCGGAAATGTAAAACACAAGGTCGCCCTTCGCGTTTAGCTTGTTCAAGTGACGCAGCGGCGCGCTGCAATTCGTGCCGCCGCACGGAAGCCGTGCCAGCTTCTCGGCATTGGTCATCACGCTGTCGCGCGGATTCAAATCCACCTTAACTACATTCGACTCGAACGGGATAACTTCCGCGTCGGGGTTGTGGCGCAGGATGCTCGCCGCGACAAGCGAAGCGACATCTATACAGCGCACGGCGGTTGTCGCGCCGACGCGATACCCAGTCACAGGCGAGTGCATAGAGCCGGAGATGTCGGGCAACACATAAACCTTGCCTTCGATTTTCGGTACGTTTGCAATCGCAATCTCCATCGCGTCCTGCAACGCCGCACGCACTTTGCGCGGTACGCCCTCGTCCGTCGAGACGTAAGCCGTCATCAGCGCGTAAGGAAAACACTTGGCACGCTTGACGAGTTTCTCATCGCGCAGACGCGCGGCGATTAACTCCGTCATGCCTTCGACTTCAAAGACTTTGTGACGCGCGAACGTGTTCAAGTTCATCCGCGTCATCGTCCACGAAGCCGTGCGCGCCACCTGCGCCCATTCCTCTGTTGAGAGAGGCAAAGCCGTCAACATCTGAAACGGAACCGGCGGCATTTCGAGCGACTCGCCCGCCTTAAACGCTTCAAAACTCTTGACGAACTCCGGCAACGCCTCACGTTCGATTGCGCCTTTCACGAGGTAGCCGTAGAACGCTTCGCGCATCGCATCTTTCGGCTTCGGATGCACCATTTTCAAGATGTCCGCCAACGAAGGCGACTGTCCGATTGATGCCGCAAAGATGCTTTCGACATCGCGCGTCTCGAACCATTCGCGCACGAATCGCTTTGGCGCAGTTCCCAAAGACTTACGACCCACGACGCCTGAGCGCATAATCTGCACGAAGTTACGCAACATCTTTCCGTTATCAATCACGCGCGAAAACACTTGTGCTAAAAGCGCACGGTCACGCACAGAAAGCACGGCACAGAGCAGTGCGGGCATGTCCTTCATCCGCCCGCGCTCACGCGCATAAACGGCAGTCTTGGCGATGAACTCCGGCTCAACCTCGCGGCACAACTCAAGCACGGTTGCGAGTTGTTCTTCAGCGGTCGCGTAGAACGTCGCACTCAAACAGCCCGTCGCGGCGTATTGCGCCAAGCGGTGTTTGGGGCTTAAAGCATAAGCAGGTGCGCGCTCTTGGTTCACGCTGTCGGTCGCCGGAAGTAACTTGCCGATTGTTGATTTGAAAAGGTTCTTGTTTGCCATCGTTCATCTCTCCTTCACTTATTCGTCAATGC
>JBGTMR010000239.1:0-1786 GCA_041743485.1 Pyrinomonadaceae bacterium | reverse complement strand
TCATCTAATCTTATATCTCTTCGGCGGCGGTGACGCTTGGGGCGGTTTGGCTTTGCATTGGAGATAGTTGGCGGTCAATTCATCTTCAAGCAACAATAACGCACCGATGCGGCGAATCATGCGTGTGACTTCGCGGGCTTCCGTGACGGTTAGGGAGCGTCCCAAGTTTTCGTATTCACGATATGACAGCCACTTCTTTATCACTTGATAACCGCCGATTGTGTATTCCCACACAGGGACGGGGACGTTCGACCAGAAGGCTGTGTCGTTAAGGTAAATGTCGTAAGTCTGATTGTCGCGCCACTGGTTTTGATTATCACGAAACACATCAACGCGGTTATCGGGGGCGAGTGTTTCGTATGCGGCAAACTCGGCTTCGGTGTTGCGGCGCGTGAGCGTGCGCCCTTTGCCGGGCATCGTGATGCCGCCTTTGCCTTTGTGTCCCCATCCGGCGCGCGATTTCAGATCGCCGTTTGAAGGATTGAGGGCGTTGCCCGTCGCGCTTTTCAAAACTCCGATGCACGCCAGCGTGGGCGAGAGCGTGCCGCTTGTGACGCCCGCGACTTCCGTTTCGGTATCGAGTAAAGCGGCGACTTGTTTTCCAAGCGCGGCGGATGCGCGCAAGGTTTCGAGTTTGTGAGGAAGCGGGATGCGCGGGAAATCGGAGCGTATGCCGTCGCGGTTATCTTCAAGGTAAGCGGGCGTGTAACCGACGGCGAGACTGTGCATCCAGATGAGGGCGGCATCAGTAGGCGAAGCGTCGGGGTCAGGAATGCCGAGCGTGTTTAAGTATTCGCGGGCGAACGGCGAAAGGTTCGCGGTGATTGTTTCTTGCGGCGCGTCGAGCAAAGATTCTTGCGCGGCGTTTTTACGGGTGACGGTTGAACGAATGCGAAGCGGGAAATAATAAGAGTGACCGCGTTGGTAATCGTTGTCACCGAGAATGCGGGCGAAAGAAATCGGTGCGCCTTCGGGGTCAGCCGCGCCCGCCGGACGACTCATCAAAAAGCTATTTCCTTCCCAACATTGCGCCCAAAGTGTCGGACGCGGTTCATTCCAAAGCGGGCGCGTCGGGCTGTAATAACACCAACGCGAATCAAACGGACGCAATGCATAACGGCGCAAATGATTCTCTTTATAACCTTCCGCTTTCAACACTTTGTCATGCGCTTTCATCGCATCGAATCGCGCCGCATCTTCGGTCAGTCCTGTTTTTAATTCTTCGAGTTCGCTCCAACTAACGCCTTCATCGAAGTACATTTTCATTCGTGCTTCAAGCGCATCGCGGTCAATACCAATCAACGCCCCGCCGCGCTTTTCCATCAATCCGTTGCTCGGCGCAACCGCGCACAAATCGGTCAACTTCGCCCATGACAAATACTCGCTCGAAACTTCCGACGGGCGAAACGAAAAGCGATTGCTCGCGTCGGGCTTCGCGGTTTCATATCCGCCGTTGACATCTCGCGCCGCTAAACTCTCGGTCAACTGTTCGCGCTTCGTCACGCCCCAAAATTGTCGGGTTCGCACTTCCGCCTTTGTCCCGCGCTCGCCGCGTCTCACCATCAAACCGATTGCCGTCCCGACTCTAATTCCTTCGCGGTTATATGCGGTTGAAAACACGCTTGGGTCGGGCTTGCCTTCCGGCGTCAACTTGCCCGTCTCACGACTGTCGCCGTTTAACGAATCGAACCACAACTTATCGAACTCACTCAAAAATCTTTGCCGCATCACCACAAACGACGGGTCGCTAAGATACGAAAAATTCGAGATGAAACAGACGATGCCT
>JBGTMR010000238.1:0-1870 GCA_041743485.1 Pyrinomonadaceae bacterium | reverse complement strand
ATCGCGTGTTTTCAATGTGCGAAAGCGCGTTTCGACATCGGGGATGAGTTCGCGCACGACGTAGCTTTCGTACTTTTCGGTTTCAACGACGGGGCTGTCCGTGTACCAACTGTTTTCGCCTTCCGGCGTGACGATGATGAGTTTGTGTGCGGCGGCGTGTTCCGCAAGTTTCGATTTCGTCGCCCAATTAGTAAAGTTTCCGGTTAAGCCGTGCAACAGGTAAAGCACCGGATAACGCTTGTTCTTCGCGGCGGGGGCGTCGTAATCCGTCGGAAGGATGACGTTGTACGGAAGCGTTTTGCCGACGAGTGAACTTTTGAAATCAACGCGGCGCACACGCGATTGCGCGGTCGCGGTTTGCGCGGTGCGTGATGATGCGGGCGCGGGATGTTGCGCGTAAGCCGTACATACAAGCGTGACGGTGATGATGAGTGCGATTAAAGCGGTGTATGTTTTCTTCGGGTTCATAATTTCTTTTGATTAAAAATTACAAGCCAAGCGAAAGGGTTTCACTTGGCTTGGATGTTCGTTGCGATTGTTATAAACGACCTATCCCCTGAATTAAGCCGACCCGCGAAGCGGGTTCGGCTTGAATGAATTGTTAGCCTTCAACCGGGTTTGAGTCACCGAAAACTCCCCATCTGTCTTTGAAGTTACTAATGTTCTTCACCCGGATGTTCGGAAACTTACCTTCGTGATAAGCAATTTGCTCAACGTCCTTGCTTGGCACTATGTAGAACTCAACAGACTCTCCGTGCTTGACTGAGTTCCTGATCTTTACAAAGACATAGATATGCGTCGGTGAAATAGCGGTCTTCGCTTTCTTTCCAACTAGCCAAAAATTTGACTTTGTTTGATCGGACTTCACCTGCACCGAGAAGGCTTTGCAGCAATCTTGATCAGTGACAAGTAGGTCTGCTCCAGCCGCACTCCGCGAAGTCGGCGAAACGATGAAGCCAAGCTTTGTTAGTTCTACCGCCACAAGATAGACGCCAAGCATTCCCGTCATTTGCGATTTGCTTGCCATACGAAGTTCGATCTATTGAAGGCTAACACTCGTTCGCCCTATTTGACTTTGCTGCGCTTGCCTTTGCCGCGCATGAAATCAAGCAAGACGAATTGCGACAGATTGCCGGGCGTTGCGAAGTAGGCTTTGCCGTTCGTCATCTGCGACATCTGTTTGACGAATTCGACGAGGTAAGGATCGTCGGCGAGCATGAACGTGTTAATCATGATGTTGGATTTGCGGCACGCCTGAATTTCGGCAAACGTCGCTTCCGTGACCACAGGGTCTAAGCCCATAGAGTTTTTATAAAGGCGGCGTTCGCCCGTTGTGGCGGTGCGGTTACTGCGTCCCGCGTCGTTGCGTTTGGAATAGGCGAACGGCGAGTTGGCGTCGAGGTAGCACGCCGTCGGTTTGCCGTCCGTGACCATCACGATCTGCTTCATCTCTTTGCCTTGCGCGTTCAAGATGCGGCGCGCGAGCTTCAGACCTTCCGCCGTGTTCGTGTGATAGGGTCCGACTTGGGTTTGCGCGAGTTTCGCCATCGGAACTTCTTCGGCGTCATCGTGAAATAACACGACTTTCAAAGTGTCGCCCGGATAGTGCGAGCGAATTAAGTGACCGAGCGCGAGCGCGACTTTCTTCGCGGGCGTAAAACGGTCTTCGCCGTAGAGAATCATCGAATGCGAACAATCGAGCATCACGACGGTCGCGCACGACGATTGATAATCGCTTTGATAAACATGCAAATCGCGGTATTCGAGATTGAGCGGGAATTTCAAACCTTCGCGCGCAATAGCACTTGTCAAAGTTGTATTGACATCGAGGTTTATCGTGTCGCCGAACTCGTAAAGTTTAGAACTTTGC
>JBGTMR010000237.1:0-3943 GCA_041743485.1 Pyrinomonadaceae bacterium | reverse complement strand
GCGCACGCGATGCCGTTTATTGACGCGCGTACTCGTCATCGCTTCGACACGCGACCACAAATTAGCCGCGTCGTATTGCGCGCTCAAAGCGATTCCGGTGCGCTCCGTGCCGGGAAGTTCGACGGCAAAATTGATGCCCGGTGCAGTGGCGCGTCGTTCGTCAGCCGAAGTTGCGACGTAGGTTTCAACGACACCGCGCGCCGGACGACGCGCATTACCTCCGGCACGACCTTCGAGCGTTCGTCCTCGAAGCGTGCGGCGTACATCTCCCGTCGCCTCATCTTCAACGGTTAGATCGTCAACCATCACGACATCGCCCGCCGCTTCGTCCGCGACGCTGTTCGCCGTGTTGGTAATGATGATTTGTCCGTCGTCATCAATCTGGAAAATCGAACGCTGCCCGTGCGCCGCACGCACACGCCACTTCGCATCGTCGCGGTCGGCGCGGCGTTCCGGCGTGGTGCGCCCGACGCCCGTTCGTTCGAGGTTGAATCTGACAACAAGGTCTTGCGTTAAATCAACTTGCAAATCCGCATGTTGCGCCCCGCTAAAACCGGTCGCTTGGGCTTGCACTTCATAGCTTCCGGGCGTTGCCTTAATGAGGAATGTGCCGTCGGCGCGGCTGCGCGTTTCACCGACCACACGACTCGCCGCACGACCGAAGCGGAAACCGTTTTGCAGCACGGAAATCAACGCGCCTTCGAGCGGCGCGCCTTGCGCGTCGCGGACGATGCCGGTGATTTTTCCGAGTGCGCGGGCGGCGGAAGCGGTGTTAGTACGCGCGTTGTTGGTTTGAACGGCGGAAGCGGGCGTGCTTACACCGATCGTCAAGAACGGCAACAGCATCAACGAAAAGCAGGTGCGCTTATGAGCGTTCTTCATCAATAAAATCTTTCGGCGCATCATGACGGCGCGTTCGTCTTTTATAAACTCAACTGTCTTTGGACGAGAGAGGATAATTGTTTGAAAGCGGTTGAAACGCCGCTTTCACAGGCGGCTCGTCGGGACATCGTTTGTGATGTAGCGTTTGTAAGTATCGTTTATGTGTTCGGAGAGTTGTCTGAAAAGGTGCGGGCGCGGCAAGCTTTTTCTTAGTAATCGCCACTCATCACAAGAGCGTTTTGCCGTCACTAAATCCCTTTACGCTTTAAGTTCGCATTTTCCGTCACCGCCGCGAAGCGTGTCAAGGCAAAACGCATCTGAATTTTGCGCCGCGCCAGATGCAAAGAGAACCACAGGGAGAGCCGTTTGCCCCTGTTTTTCGCCGCGTGGTACGATGCCCGCTTGCCCTAATCGAGGTTTTCCAGACAGTCACACACTACATCATCAAACTTATCGAGAAACATACGCCCGACTTCAAAAGACAAATGATTAACCAAGTTCGTTCAACCATACTTTCCAACGGCGCGACCGTCCTGACCGAAGAGATGACGGGCGTTCGTTCGGCGACCGTCGGCATTTGGGTTCGCGCCGGTTCGCGCCACGAATCGCCCGACTTAAACGGCATGTGCCACTTTATCGAACACGCCGTTTTCAAAGGCACGCACACGCGCACGGCGATGGACATCGCCATCGAGAGCGACCGTCTCGGCGGACACTTCGATGCTTACACGACGCACGAAATGACCGCTTTCACGCTCAAAGTCGTGGATACGGCTGTGCCGCAAGCCTTCGATTTGATTGCCGACATGCTGCTCGCCCCGCGCTTTGAACCGGAAGAATTGGAGCGCGAACAACGTGTCATCATCGAAGAGATGAAAATGGTCGAAGATTCGCCGGAAGATTATTTGGGCGAAGTTTTCAACCTCGCCTGTTTTCCCGACCACGGTTTGGGACGCCCAATTGAAGGCACGGCGGACACGGTTACAACCTTCAATTTCGACAAAACCGCAGGCTATCACAGGGCGGCTTATGCACCCGCCCGACTCGTCATCGCCGCCGCCGGAAACATCTCACACGAAAGCTTTGTCGAACTCGTCGAGAAGGCTTTTGCCGCCCGCGCTTCGCACCTTAACGCCGCAGACACCGACCACACTCCTATCATCATCACCGACGACGCCGCCTTACATCATGCCGCCCCGATTGTGATTGAGCGAAAAGCCGAACTCGAACAGGCGCAAATGCTGCTCGCTTCGACATGGGTTTCCGCCGTTGATGACGACCGCTACGCCGCCAGTCTCCTTGCTTCAATCATCGGCGGCGGTACATCGTCGCGCTTGTGGCAGAGCGTGCGCGAGACGCGCGGGCTTGCCTATTCCGTCGGCGCGTCCACGAGTACGTTTTGCGATACGGGCATCTTTTACATTTACGCCGGAACATCGCCCGACACGCTCGATCAAGTTTTAGATTTGTCTTTACATGAAATGCGCCGCGCGGTTCATGAAGCGGTTGAGCCGGAAGAACTGCGCCTCGTCAAAGACCAAGCCGTCGCATCCATCCTACTCGGACTCGAATCTTCTTCGGCACGCGCCAGCGCACTCGCCCGCCAAGAAATCATTCACCGTCGCCACATCACGCCCGACGAGATTATCGCCCGCCTCGAAGCCGTTACGCCCAACGACATTCGCCGCGTCGCGCAAACGCATTTTGTGACCGACCGCCTCGCACTCGGCGCGCTCGGCAACCTCACCGACTTCAAGATTGACCGCGACCGTCTCACAATCTAAATTCATTCCAAACACGAAAGGAAACCGCCCGCGATGAGCAATGACCGCACCGCCGAAATCCTCAAGTATCTATCCGCGATGAGCCGCGACATCGGTGACTTCCGCGCTGAAATGAACAAGCGTATTGATGAAACGAATCAACGTGTTGACGAACTTCGCGCTGAAATGAACGCACGCTTTAGTGAAGTCAACACGCGATTCGATAAAGCCGAACGTGAACAACGGCAAGTCATGCAAAAGCTTTTACGCATCGAGAGCATCACAATTACGAACCGCGCCGACGTAGAAGAACTACAAGACCGCGCCGTTACTCTGGAAGAAAAAGCGGGCATCGAATTTCGCCGCCGCTTCTGATTTGCTTTGCGATTTATAGCTGGAAACAAGAACCTTAATATAAGCTTTCATTCTGACTTTTGACTCCTGACTTCCGGCTTCTGTTCTTCCATGCGCTTCACCGTTTTAGGTTCGGGTTCGACCGGCAACGCGATGTTGATTCACGCCGGAGACACGCGCGTTCTCGTTGACGCGGGCTTGAGCGCGCGCGAAATCGTCCGTCGTTTAGTCGCAGTCGGCGAAGACGTATCGCGTCTCGACGGCATCATCATCACACACGAACACGGCGACCACGCGGGCGGCTTGCGCGTGTTATTAAACTCGGTCAACTGCCCTGTTTATATCTCTGCCGAAACGCGCGATGCCTACATCCGCGAACGCAAAAATCTTTCATCATCCGAGCCACAAAAGCGCACCGAAATCTTAAAGCATCGCACCGTCGAAATCGTCTCAAGCAAGGATTTCAAAATCGGTCGGCTGGACTTTCACCCGTTCACGATTCCGCACGACGCCGCCGACAACTTCGGCTTCACCGCGTCTTACGAAAACATCTGCATCGCCACCGTCAACGATCTTGGACACATCACAACTCTCGTCCGCGAACGCTTACGGGCGTGCGCCGCCATCGTCATCGAATCCAACCACGACCGCGACATGTTAAAAGCGTGCGCCGTCTATCCGTGGGAATTAAAACAACGCATCATGTCGCGCACCGGACATTTATCGAACGACGACATCGCCGCGTGGCTGCAAGATTCAACCGACGGCTTCGACGCCCACGCCGCGCACCTCGTCCTCACACATCTCTCGCTTCGCGCCAACAACACCTTCCTCGCCAAACTCTCCGCCGAACAAGCGATAAAGATGCGCGCCCCTCTGTTTCAAGCGACGACGGAAGTGATAATCTCCGACCCGAAAGAGCCGACCGCGTGGATTGAGTTGTA